>JADHOK010000097.1 GCA_016779015.1 PS1 clade bacterium
CCATGGCCAGCACCAAAGCGCCCAGCACCGCCGCCTGCAAAAGCACATCGCGGCGCAGCAGTTTCGATTTCAGCGTATCGATCGGTCAGCTCCTAAAATGGGCTAGCGAATGGGTGGTGCGTATTGCAGGCCGCCATCCGTCCACAAAGCATTAAGGCCGCGCTTGATGCCAAGCGGCGTATTTATGCCGACATTGCGCTCAAAAATCTCGCCATAATTGCCGACCTGTTTGACCGCCTGCAGCGCCCAATCGTCGGGGATGCCAAGATTATCGCCAAATGTGCCGTCTTTGCCCAGCAGACGCCGCACCGACGGGTTTTGGGAATTGCCCATGGCGGCGATATTTTTCGAGGTCACGCCCAGCTCTTCGGCGGCCACTGTGGCGTAATGCACCCAAGCGACAATATCGCCCCAATTATTATCGCCCTGCCGCACCGCCGGCCCGAGCGGCTCTTTGGAGATAATCTCCGGCAGCACGATATGCGCTTTCGGGTCGGTAAGCTTCAAACGTTGCGCGTAAAGCGCCGAATGGTCAGTCGTATAAGCATCGCAGCGGCCCGAATTGTAAGCCGCCACGGCTTCATCGGCTTTCTCGAAAGCGACAATCTCATATTGCATGTTTTGCGCGCGGAAATAGTCAGCCGCGTTGAGTTCTGTCGTCGTGCCTTGGTTGGTGCACAAGGTTGCGCCGTCAAGCTCGGTGGTGCTGGTCACGCCCAAATCGCTCCGCACCATAAAGCCCTGCCCGTCATAATAATTGACGGCGCGGAAATCTACGCCGAGCGCCGTGTCGCGGTGCATCGACCAAGTGGTGTTGCGCGCGATGATGTCAACCTCTCCGGACTGGATGGCGGTGAAGCGTTCCTTGGCCGAGAGCGGCGTGAATTTGACTTTTTTGGCATCGCCGAAAACCGCCGCCGCTACGGCTTTGCACAAATCGACATCGATGCCCGTCCAATTGCCTTTGTCATCCGGATTGGAAAATCCGGGCAGACCTTGCGACACACCGCATTGAAGAAACCCACGTTTTTTGACGACTTCGAGCGTCGAACCGGCGGCTTGCGCGGCAAGCGGCGGCAAAGCCAAAACCAGCGACAAGACCGACATAAAAGCCAGGCGTTTGATTTGCATATCCAACCTCATTAGCGAATAATGTCGGAACTCTAACACTTCTGGCCAGAAAGAAAACACGGGAAACAAATAAGATGAAGGACGAAACCAAGATTGTCGTGACCGGGCGCGATCCGAAAGCGCATGCCGGTGCCGTCAACACCCCCGTTTATCATGCTTCGACGATTATTTATCCGTCGCTGGCCGCCATTCGTGGCACTGAAAAAATTCCTTACACTTATGGGCGGCGCGGCACGCCAACAACGGCAGCGCTGCAGAATGCGATGAACGCGTTGGAGGGGGCCGACGGCACCATGCTGACCGCTTCGGGCGCTTCGGCGGTGTCGCTAGCCATATTGAGCGCTGTTGAAGCGGGCAGGCATCTTTTGATGGTCGATAGCGTCTATCAACCGACGCGTAAGCTGTGCGACCAATTGCTGGCCGGCCTCGGTGTCGAGACCGAATATTACGACCCGCTGATCGGCGGCGATATTGCGGCGCTTATTCGCGACAATACGGCGATGATTTTTATGGAAAGCCCCGGCTCGCAGACATTTGAAATACAAGACGTGCCGGCCATTGTCGCGGCGGCGCAAAAGGCCGGTGTCAAAACCGCCATCGACAATACATGGGCGACGCCCCTGCATTTCCGCCCACTCGACCATGGTGTCGATTTCTCAGTGCTGGCGGCGACCAAATATGTTGTTGGTCACGCCGACGCCCTACTCGGCACAGTGGCCGCTAAAGGCGAGAATTTCACCAAGCTGCAAAGCGTCCACGGCCTTATTGGTCATAGCGTCGGCCCCGATGATGTGTTTCTTGCGCTGCGCGGTTTACGCACCATGCCGACGCGGATGAAGCAACACCAGACCGCAGCGTTGCAAATAGCCGAATGGCTGCAAGGGCTGAGCTTTGTTCGCAAAGTGCTGTATCCGGCTTTGCCCGGCGCACCCGGCCACGCGCTATGGCAACGCGATTTTTCCGGTGCCGGCGGTCTGTTCACGGTGGAGCTTGACCCGTGCAGCGAAGCACAACTGGCCGCCATGCTGGATAATATGCGGCTGTTTGCGATGGGCTATAGCTGGGGCGGTTTTGAAAGTCTTATTGTGCCGTGCAAAATCGCCCGCACGGTAACGCCTTATGAAACGGATGGGCAAATGCTGCGCCTCAATATCGGCCTTGAGCATATTGATGACTTAAAGGATGATTTGAGAGACGGCTTCGCCCGTGCCGGTTACAAAATCTAGATTTCAGCTAGTACGCGTTGGGCACAAAATTATCGGCCAAATCTTCGGCTTTGACGATTTGCTCGACCGACATATTGGCCGCCATTTCTTCCAGTGCTTTATTGGCGAATGGCGCAAAACCCAAATCGCGCGATAGCAGATAGAACTTATAGGCCTCGACTTTGTCCATGGCGATGCCGTCGCCGGTTTCCAGCATGGAAGCGACATTGAACATAGCGGCCGGCATGCCCATTTTGGCTGCTCGCAGATACAGCTCTGCGGCTTTTTTGCGGTCTTTTTTGACGCCGGTGCCGTAATCGTAGAATGAAGCAAGGTCGGTCAGCGCGCGCGCATCATTTCCGTCGGCCGCTTGCTGCAAATATTTGAACGCCACTTTGAAATCGCGTTTTACGATTTTGGCGTCAAAATATTCCTCGCTGAGACGGTAAGCGGAGCCGGTATCACCGGCGGCGGCGGCTTTTTTCCAATACTCAATGGCTTCCAAATAATGACCGCGCTGGTAAATATCGAGGCCTTCGCGCTCGCTATAGGCGCCGGCCGTGAAGCTTGCACCAATTGTGACGACGGCAAGCATGGCGAGTAGGTTTTTAATATTGGTCATGAACTCATCCAGCCTATAAAATTTGGCAAAAGTTAGACAATTAACTATATCCTTCATATCCACTAAATAAAAGTTAGTAAATCGCGGGAAAGGACAAAGCGTGCTTCTAGGCGTTATCTGCAATCGAAAAAAGCATCTGGTCGATGAACTACAATCGGTGACCCATATGTATCTCGAAGGGGTCGCGCGTTATATGAGCGTTCAACCGGTTCTCATTCCGTCGCCGATGAGCAATGGCGGTTATCAGCCCGACCTTATCCTCGACCGGGTCGACGGCATATTAATGCCGGGCAGCACCTCGAATGTGCACCCGTCGCGCTATGGCATGGAAGAGACCCAAGCGCATCACCCTTTCGACCCGGCGCGCGACGAAGTAGCGCTCACCACCCTCGCCAAAGCCCTGGCGCGCGACCTGCCCGTGCTGGCCATCTGCCGTGGTTTTCAAGAATTGAATGTTGCTTGCGGCGGCACGCTGAACCCGACCGTGCATGAAGTCGACGGGCGTCTTGACCACCGCATGCCGGAAAGCGACGAGACGGATGTGAAATTTGGTGTGCAGCACCGCGTCAGCTTTCCCAAAGACGGCTATTTTCACAGCTTGCTGGGCGCGCAGGAAACCGCAGTCAACTCGTTGCATTGGCAGGCCGTGGAACGCCTTGGCGACAATCTTTCGGTCGAGGCCGAGGCCGAAGACGGAACCATTGAAGCGGTGCGGCACACAAAAGCCAGCTATTGCGTCGGCGTGCAGTGGCACCCGGAATATCAGGCCGGTGAGAATATTATTTCGGCGCCGCTATTCGCCGATTTCGAGCGCGCCATGAGGGCCTATGCCGATGGCTGAGTTGATTATCGCAGCCGGCAGCAGAGCGCTGGCGCATATTCGCAAAAGCGGTTTATCACCAGACAACATCAGCACCATTTTCGGGGCGTCGGGGGCGGCCAAATGGCTGGCCATTGCCGGTCTCGACCACAAAGTTTTCGCTCAATTCATGACGCAACGCACCGAAAAGACAGCGGTCGATCTGTTCGGCACCTCGGTCGGCGCTTTCAAACTGGCGGGCGCAGCGCGCAAAGATGCCGGAGCCACACTTCAGGTCATGGCCGAGGCCTATATCGACCAAAGCTATGAAGGCGAATTTGATTTCTCGGCCATCGATACCCAGACCGATATCGTGCTGCGTAAATCCATGGGTTTTGGGCATGACGGCGATATCAGCAAAGGCTTTGGCGAAGTGCTTGCCAATCAGGCCTATCACCTGCATATCGGCACGGTGCGCTGCCATGGTGGGCTGAACGCCAAGCTGGGTCGGCAAGGCTTGGCATTAGCGCGCGCTGCCCTGCTGTCCACTGTTACCGAACGGCACCTTATCGGCCTTGCCGAGCGCGCGGTGTTCTCCGACCCGCGCAGCGACATCGAATTTAGCGCCCGCGACGGTTTTCCGGTGCGCCACGCCATGCTGACGCCGGAGAATTTCGCCGCCGCACTGCGCGCCTCAGGCGCCATTCCGATGTATATGGCGCCGGTGCGCCTGGCCGAAGACCCGGGGCATATTTACCATGATGGCGGCATGCTGGATTACCATCCGGTGCCGCACAGTTTCTGGCCGCGAAGCAATAACGCCACAGGTTTTATCCTCTATCCGCATTTCTACGACCATTTCAAACTGCGATGGTTTGATAAGTTCTATCCATGGCGACGCGTGGCGGCGTGGCATTTGCAGGATGTCATTATGCTGGCCCCGCACCCCGATTGGGTAAAAGCGTTGCCCGACGGCAAAATACCCTCGCGGCAGGATTTTCCGAAATACCGCAAAAATGAAGCCGCGCGGTTTGAGAAATGGCGCGAAGTGGTGCGCCGCAGTCACACATTGGGCAAAATTTTCATCGACGCTTGCGAGAGCGGCAGGATTAGCGACATGGTCGTGCCGCTTTAAGTTTACGGTTTCAGTCGAGCTCGCGCACAGCCCCGCGGTCGGCGCTGGTGGCGAAGGCGGCATAGGCCTTCAACGCTTTCGAGACAGCGCGTTCGCGCTTCTCGACCGGTTGCCAGCCTTTTTCATCTTGCGCGGCGCGGCGCTCGGCCAACACGTCTTCTGCGACGGCCAGATGGATGGAGCGCTCGGGGATGGAGATTTCAATCACATCGCCATCCTCGACCAGACCGATAAGCCCGCCATTGGCGGCTTCCGGCGAAACATGGCCGATGGACAGACCCGA
>JADHOK010000098.1 GCA_016779015.1 PS1 clade bacterium
CCAGTCATCGATCAGCGCATTGGCCGGGCCGGTGTCGAAAGCCAGCATCGCGTCATCTGCACCAAGCCAAGTGATATTGCCGACGCCGCCGAGATTGAGCACCGCTTGCGGGCGCGCCTCACCGGCCAGCGCGGCGTGAAACAGCGGCGCCAGTGGCGCGCCCTGCCCGCCATGGCGCATATCATTCAACCGAAACTGCCCGACCAAATCGCTACCGGTCGCCGCCGCCAGCGCCTGCCCATCACCGATTTGTAAGGTAAACCCCTCGGCCGGGCGGTGGCTGATGGTCTGGCCGTGAAAACCGATAAGCGCCGGCGCGCTATCGGGCTCCAGAAATCCTTCTACCGCCGCAATATGCGCTTGTGTCACCGCTGCCGCCGCTTCCTTCAGTTGCGACGGCCAATCATCGGGGTTTTTGAGCTGCGCTGTCGGCCAGTCGGCGGCTGCATCCAATACGCCGCGCAGCAGCGCCCGCAATTCGGGCGCATAAGCGACAAACCCATCGCGCATAAAATCGATCTCCGCCGCGCCATCGGTCTTGAGCAAAGCCAGATCAATGCCGTCGAGCGAGGTGCCGCTCATCAGTCCCAATGCGGTTACGGCGCGTGTCATCTCACTCCTGCACACTTTCCATCTTGATTTCATTTCGCGCTTTGCTTAACAGTCAGCGTCATGAGTTATACATCAGAATTTCTGAAAACGCTCGATGAACGCGGCTTCATCGCGCAATGTACAGACGGCGAAGCGCTCGATAGTGCTGCCAATGCGGGCGTCGTCACCGGCTATATCGGCTATGATTGCACCGCGCCGTCTTTGCATGTCGGCAATCTGATTTCCATTTTGATGCTACGCCGCCTGCAACAGGCCGGCCATCGCCCGATTGTGGTGATTGGCGGCGGCACCACCAAAGTCGGCGACCCGTCGGGTAAGGATGAAAGCCGCCAATTGCTGACACAAAATAAAATCGACGCCAATAAGCAGACCATCCGCGCTACTTTTGAGCGCTTTCTGAGTTTCGGCGACGGGGCGACCGATGCGATAATGGTCGATAATGATGAATGGCTGTCGGGGCTGAATTATATCGAATTCCTGCGCGATTATGGTCGTCATTTCTCGGTCAATCGGATGATGAGTTTCGACAGCGTCAAGCTGCGTCTAGACCGCGAGCAGCCGCTCAGCTTTCTCGAATTCAATTACATGATTTTGCAGGCCTATGATTTCCTCGAGCTCAACCGCCGCTATGATTGCACATTGCAAATGGGCGGCAGCGACCAATGGGGCAATATCGTCAACGGCATTGAACTGACGCGGCGGTGCGACCAGAACAGCGTTTTCGGCCTGACCACCAATCTGCTGACAACTTCCTCGGGTGCGAAAATGGGCAAGACGGCGCAAGGTGCGGTCTGGCTCAATGACGATATGCTGCCGATTTACGATTACTGGCAATTTTGGCGCAATACGGAAGACGCCGATGTGGGCCGCTTCCTGCGCTTGTTCACCGAATTGCCGCTGGATGAAATCACCCGCCTTGAGGGGCTCGAAGGGGCCGAGCTCAACGACGCCAAAAAAATCCTTGCGACGGAAGCCACCGCCATGTGCCATGGCCGCGATGCGGCGGCGAAAGCCGAAGCGACCGCAACCGAGACATTTGAAGGCGGCGGCACCAGCGCCGACCTGCCCAGTGTTGAGGTTGAAGCGGCGAAACTGAAAGACGGCCTCGGCCTGTTGGAAGCTTTTGTGCTGGCCGGACTGGCCAAATCAAATGGCGAAGCGCGGCGTCTGGTTCAAGGCGGCGGTGCCAAAGTAAACGACGCGGCACAGAACGATATTGGCGTAACCCTTACCGAAGCGGATATCCAAAATGGCCGCGTTAAACTGTCCTTCGGTAAAAAACGCCACGTCTTGTTGAAGCCGGTCTAGGGCTATTCACTAAGCCCCGGCTCATCCAATTCAGGCAGGGTGTCACCGCCTTCTTCATCTCCGAGGCCGATACCAATCTCGAAAACGCGGCGCAAGAAGCCGGGTGTCAAAACCGAAAGCGGATTGACCAGCACATTGGCCTCTCCCGCCTCACCCGACACGCGGTAGCCAATACCAAGAATGCCCTCGCCCTTTCGACCCGACAGCACCTGCCCGACAATCGGTATTTTGCCGAAAAAACTGTTCAGCGTGTAAGACGGTATAACCGTACCGCCCATATCGACATCGCCACGACTTAGATCGTAATCGCCTTGCACGGTAATGCCGACTGCGGGCCCGTGCATGCGGCCATCTTTGATGGTCAGGCGACCGCCACCCAAAGAAAAATTGCCCTGCGCTTTTTTGAATTTTATGCCGTCGCCCGACAGCGTGTCAGCGATACCGCGCAAAGAGGCAAGCGAGACAATAGAAGCCAGCACCGGCACATTACGCGCACGATAATCGGTCATCGTCATGCGCCCGCTCAATTCGCGCTGCCGCCCGTCAAGAAGCATGCCATCATCATAGAGCCTGCCATGTATCACCAGATTGCCGCCATAGATCTCTTCGGCCCAATCGAACATGCGGAACAAATTGCCGGCGCGTTCGGCCTGGATTAAAAATTTACGCTCAGTATCCGTCTCGCGCGCAATATCCATCAGCATGTCCGAGCCGTCTTTGAAGACACCCTGAAACGCCAATTTCTCGTGCAGACCTTTTTCGCGCACCACGCGCAGGCGCGCTTCATCCATCTCGACATTATTGTCGCCGACGAGCTTATCAACCCGCAATTCCATCACCGCATCTTCGCCGAGGAAAGACAAAAGCGCGAAAGGAGACGCCGCCAATTCGACCTCTCGGTTACCGCCATAAAAGAGACGGCTGACATCCATCTGCTTGGCAGTCATAGTTGCCAATCGTTGATCGCCATAAGTCTCGACTTTAGCAACCAGATTTTTATCGCGACCGATGGACAATGGCGTCATTTCAAATGCGCTCATTACCGGTCCGTCAAAACGCATCGACACACGCAACGGGTCTTGCTGCGGCAGTTTGAGACGGGCCCGAATGGTCTCAAGCTTGCCATCCGCCGCATTGCCGATGACCGCCTCAAGGCTGGCCGGTGTGTCGGCAGGTTTGGTATAGGCCAGAGGACGAAGGGTAAAAGTCGCCGGCTCGAGGTCAACAAAAACCCGATACCCAAGCGGCCGATTTACCGGCCCGTTTATCAGCAGATTGACATGCGACTTGCCAAACAGGCGCGTCGCCGCCCATTCTTGCCCCAAATCGGCGACGTCTTGCGGCGAGAAGAAACCATGCACCGCCAGTTGCGCCTGCTTGGCGCGTTCGGCCCCGAAAGGTTGCCGCCAAGCAAATCCGCTATCAACGCCATTGGCGACAATTCGGCCTTGTGCTGTAAGCCCTTGATTGTTGACAGAAATATGACCTCGCCCTTGGCTCAATTTGAAATCACCCAGCTTTCCGGTGACCTCAAGGTTGCGCGTTTCAATAGCGATTTGATAATCGACTTTGCGCTGTCCACGGGGCGCGAAGACCGGCACGCGCAATGCCACATCGGCGCGCACATTGCCCAGCAAGCGCTCAAAATCAAAATCAACCGGCTTGAACAGGCGCAGCGGCGGACGGTTTAACGCCCGAATAATATCGCGCGCCACACCATCACCGCTAAAATCAATACTGACCGGCAGCATGCGGTCGCGATAGTTCGGTGTGAAGAAACGCACCGTCTCCACATTCACCGGCGAGGCGACGTCATCGGCATCGGGCAGATTAATCGTGCCCCCCGCGCCGCGCACCTCCATACTGCTGCCGCGAATAAACAGCCGCGCCGCGCTTTCCTGCAATATCGGCAAATGCGCCATATAGCGCACACCGATTTGCTCGAAATCGAGGTCGAGCAGAAGCGCATCCTCGCGCATCGGGTCGCCTTTTTGGCGCTTGGTCATCTCCTCGAGACTGGAATTAATGGCCAGCGAACCGGCGCGCAGCTTGCCGCCTACGAGGTTTTTTTCGGTCCAAGCGCGCCCCTCCGGCGAAATGGTGAGCGGCCATAAACCCTCCGCCCCCTCGCGGGTCATGGCACCGAAATCGGTTGTGATGTCAAAATGCGGGTTGCGCTGATGCAACGTAATGACGCCGACGGTCACCGCTTTGCCGAAATTATGCTCGACCTCGAGCCGGTCTATCTCCAACGCCGCGCTTGCGAAATCGTAAACCCCATTAAGCCGGGCGCGTGGGATATTGACCACCTGTTTGAAAAACCGCTGGAGATCAACCCGCGCACCGGAACCGGTGAGCGCAAAAGACATATCAAGCAAGCGACCGGCGTCATTTTGCGAATAGCGCGCCATACCGCTGAGCTGGCCGGCCACGCCCGACACATTGAAGCGCGCATCGCGCATGTCAATCTCGCCACTTGTGAAATCGACCTCGGCACCGACAACCAGCTCGCGCACATCGATGGGCGCGCCGGTAAATTGCACCAAACCCGGCGCGACAAACAAATCAACCGAGCCGTTATCGAGCGTGCCGCCCTTGGCGAAATTGACATTCATCATCGCCGTGACGGGCAGCTGTATTCCGCGCAGCGGCGTCAGCAAATTGCTGAAACGACCAATATCGCGCGGGTCAAGCTGGCTCAGTTCAATCTCCGCCTGACCGGCGCCATCCGTGCCGATTTCTGCAGTGCCGACAATGCTGGTTTGTGCTTCGCCATTTTCACTGCCATTTTCAAGGCTCTTGCCATACGCAATCTGCACCATCGCCGACAAGCGATTACCCTTGCGCTGCACCAACAAATGCGAGCCGTTGGATACCGCATCGGGATGGCTCTTCACTACAATGTCGCGAATGGCAAACTCGGAGATGTATTTAATGGATTTAATGTTATCAAAGCCGTCACCACCGCCCGAGGGCAGCAATAAACCGGTCGCCGCAGGCAAGTCATTGACCTGCGACGGCATAATGGTCAGTTTTCCGACCAACGCTTTGGCCAGCGCAAAACGGGCATCTTGCCAAAATGCTGTGCCGCTCAATTCGATGTAAATATCCTCGGCCAGCATTCCCGCATCAGCCGTTTCACGGATACGCAGTTGGCCGATGGTTAGCGCCAGGAAGTTATTCTCTGACGACCAATCAATCCGCGCGCCCT
>JADHOK010000099.1 GCA_016779015.1 PS1 clade bacterium
GCGCGTCATCAGCTGGCGCAATCGGTTGACGGCGGGGGCCAGCATGGCGCTGTTCTCGCCTGGCTGCGTGGCCGGTTGAGCAGGCCTCGAAAAGGCTGTTAACGGCATGATATTATTGACATCTTCAGCAATACGCGCGCCAAAGACCAAGGCCTCAAGCAGCGAATTACTGGCCAGACGATTGCCGCCATGCAAGCCCGTTGAGGCCACCTCACCGCACGCCCAAAGGCCGGGCAGGCCGGTGCGTCCATAATGGTCGGTTCTGATGCCGCCCATATGAAAATGCGTCGCCGGTGCGATGGGCAGCGGCGTGGCGGTCGGGTCGATGCCGACCTTGCGGCATTGTTCGGCCAATGTCGGAAAGCGTGTCGCCAGATTCTCGGCAATGCCATTGGGTCTGAGATCGAGGCCGACACCGCCGGTCTCATTTATCTGATTGAACACGGCGCGCGCCACCACATCGCGCGGTGCCAATTCGGCGCGCTCGTCGATATCGGGCATGAAGCGGTGGCCGTGCGCATTGACCAATTGCGCGCCTTCGCCGCGCAGTGCCTCAGTGGCCAGCGGCGCGGGGTCGCTACCATGGGTAAAAGGCCCGGTCAGCGCGGTGGGGTGAAACTGGACGAATTCGGCATCGGCGATTTGCGCTCCGGCGCGTGCCGCCATGGCCAGAGCTTCGCCATTGGCACCGCGCGGATTGGTGGTCACGGCGTAAAGATGGCCGATGCCGCCGGTCGCCATAATGACGGCGCGGGCGCGAATAAATAGCGGGCCCATAATCGGACTGTTATCGGCCGGGCGCGCGAACACGCCTACGACACGTCCGTTTTCGACCGCCAATTCATAGGCCGAATAGCCTTCGAGAAAATTCAGCGACGGGCTGGCTTCGGCGCGGTCTATCAGCGCCCGCATAATGGCTCGGCCCGAGCGGTCGCCGGTCACACCGATAATGCGGTTGCAGCTATGCGCGGCCTCGCGGCCAAGTTTCAGCGCGCCCGTCTGGTCGCGGTCAAAAGCTACGCCGAGCGTCTCTAAATCCTCGATGCGCGCCGCCGCTTCGGCGGCGACAAATTGCGCGACCGTCTCGTCGACCAGACCGCCGCCGACATCTATGGTGTCTTGCGCGTGCAGGGCCGGGCTGTCATCGGGGCCAAGCGCGGCGGCAATGCCGCCTTGTGCCCATTTGCTGGCCGCGCCTTTGGTGCGCTTGCCCGCGGCCATCACCGTTACCGGTCGCGGGCCGAGCTTCAGCGCCGTGAACAGTCCGGCGAGACCGGCCCCGATGATGAGAACATCACCGGCATCGACAATATTGCTGGGGGCGGGGTGCATCGGCACGTCTATTTGGATAGCTCAATCATCCGTTCAACGGCGGCGCGCGCTTTGTCGGCGACGGCGGCGTCAACGGTGATTTCGGTGCGGTTCAACACCATAGCTTCAAGCACTTTCGGCAGGGTGATTTGCTTCATATGCGGGCACAGATTGCACGGGCGAACAAAATTGACCTGCGGGTTCTCAACCGCGATATTGTCGCTCATCGAACATTCGGTGACCATCATCACGCGTTCGGGCTGATTGTCGCTGACCCATTTTATCATCGCTGAGGTCGAGCCGGAGAAATCGGCTTCGTCGAGCACATCGGGTTTGCATTCGGGGTGGGCGATGATTTTGAGGCCCGGATCGTCTTCGCGATATTGCTGCAATTCTTCCGCCGTGAACAGTTCGTGCACCTCGCAACGGCCTTTCCAGGCAATCACTTCGACGTCCGCTTCGCGGGCAATGTTTTGCGCCAGATATTCATCCGGAATGCACAACACACGCTCAGCGCCACTCTTGCCGAGGCCGTTGACAATTTTTACCGCATTGGAGGAGGTGCAGCAGACATCGCTTTCGGCTTTCACCGCAGCGGAGGTGTTGACATAGGTGACAATCGGCACGCCGGGATAGGCTTCGCGCAGCGCCCGCACATCCTGCGCGGTAATCGATTCTGCCAGCGAGCAACCGGCGCCCATATCGGGCATCAGCACGGTTTTCTCCGGACACAATAGTTTCGAGGTCTCGGCCATGAAATGCACCCCGCATTGGACAATCACATCGCCCTCGGCTTGGGACGCTTCAATGGCCAGTTGCAGGCTGTCGCCGACCACATCGGCGATGCAATGAAAAATTTCCGGCGTCTGATAATTATGCGCCAGAATAACCGCGTTTTTCTCTTTTTTCAGCTCGTTAATGGCTTTGATATAGGGCGCGAAAAACGGCCATTCGACCGATGGGATGACGCTCTTCACACGCTCGTAAAGCGGTGCCATATCGCGCGCCAGCCCGTCCGAATAGGCGATATCCATTTCTTCCAAAATGCGCGCGCCAAACTGGCCCGGCAGGGCGTCCATGGCGGCGGTTCGAAGGCTGTCGCTGGCAGTAAACATAATCATCCTTTATTTATACTCAAAATGAGTATAATTGTTACTTTATAATATGGGGGGGCGATGGGAAATTGCAAGTGCTAAAGGCGGCGAATTATGCGGCGCGACCGCTATTTGGGCGCGCGCGATTTGCGCCCAGCCGAGACGCGCAAACCCGCCAACGGGCGTTCGGCCCGATTACCATGGCGAAAACGAAACAGCTCGGCCGGACGACCACGGGCGCGACTGGTCTCGCCGGTCGCCTCGACAAAGCCCGACTTTTCCACAAGACGCCGAAAATTTTGCTTATGAAGCGACGTGCCGATGACCAGTTCGGTGGTCTTTTGCAGCGCCCGCAGCGTGAAGCGGTCGGGCATCAGGTCAAAAATCACCGGCCGATATTTCAGCTTGCCGCGCAGACGCCCCAAAGCGGTGGCCAATATGCGCCGATGGTCGAGCTGCATACTGTCCCCAAGACCGCGGGCGGTGTCTTTACTGCGCCCGTCGCGCGCCGCTTCTTCAACCAGTCCGGCTTCGTATAAAAGCTCGTAACGCTCAAGAACAAATTCCTCATCCCAAGGCGTGTCGTCATGACCGCCAAAAGCCAGCCGCACCCGTGCCGCGGCGAGCGGTTCGCCGGATAATCTTTTATCGAGTTCGGGCAATATCATCGCATCGAGAATTTCGGGGCGGCCGTCGCGCCAATCCTCCCACGGGAAATAGCGATAGAGGTCATCCCACGCTGCTCCGGCGGCGTCTTCGGCTGCCATATTGTCTTGGGCCAAGGCTAAATAGCCGACCGAGACGATATGGCGTTCGTCTTTTGCGGCGCCGTGATGGCGGCCTTGGTCGGCGAAAGTATAAAGCTGTTCGACATGCGCCAGATCGACCCCAACCTGCTCGCGCACCCATTGGCGCAACCCTATCTCCATGGTGCGGTGGCGGTCGGGCATGAACGGGCCAAACGGCAGCCGCTTGTCGCCGTCATTGGCATCTTGCAGCGCCCGAAATTGCAGCACCCCATCCTGCGCGCGCAAAATGGCGGTGCTGATGTCAATCAGAATATCTGTGGTGCCGCTGTCACTCATCGGCAATGAGGTTAGCTTTATCCGGCGCGGCGGACAATAATGCTGCCGGCGGAATAACCCGCACCGAAACTGCAAATCACGCCCATATCGCCGCTTTCAAAATCGCTTTTGTGTTTGTGGAAGGCGATGATGGACCCGGCCGAGCTGGTATTGGCATATTCGTCCAGCACGGTCGGCTGCATGTCATCGGTCGGCTCTTCGCCCAGCACTTTTTTGGCAATAAAATCGTTCATATTGCGATTGGCTTGGTGCAGCCACATGCGGCGTAGCCCGTTCGCTTGCAGATTGTTATCAGCCAGATGGTCGGTAATCATTTGCGCCACCATGGGAACCACTTCGCGGAATACTTTGCGGCCTTCCTGAATGAACAGCTTGTCTTTTTCGTCGCGCGTTTCGGGCGCCGTGCGGTTCAAAAAGCCGAAATTATTGCGGATATTGTTAGAGAATTTGGTCACCAGACGGGTATCGACAATCTCGAAACCCTGCTTGTTTCTGGCAATCTCGGCATCCTCGAGGATGACCGCTGTTGCGACATCGCCGAAAATGAAATGGCTGTCGCGGTCGCGGAAATTCAAATGCCCCGAACACACTTCGGTGTTCAGCATCAACACGCGCTTGGCGCTGCCCGAGCGGATCATGTCATAGCCGGTTTGGATGCCGAATGTCGCCGATGAGCAAGCGACATTCATGTCAAAAGCGAAGCCGTTAATACCCAGCAGGTCTTGAATTTCGATAGAGATGGCCGGATAGGCGCGCTGTAAATTGGAGCAAGCGACCAGCACGGCGTCAATTTCATCGGCTTCCAATTGGGCTTCGGCCAGCGCCTGCTTGGCGGCGGTGACGCCCATTTCAGCCAGCAGCGAGGGCTGGTCATTGGAGCGTTCGGGAATACGCGGGCACATTATGTCGGGGTCCAGCGTGCCTTGTTTATCCATGACATAGCGACTTTTAATGCCCGAGGCTTTTTCAATAAACGCGACACTTGACGGTGCCAGCGCCTCAACCTCACCGGCCTCGATGGCGGCGGCGTTCTCGCTATTGAATTTTTCGACATAGGCGTTGAAACTCGCCACCAATTCGTCATTGCTTATCGACTGGCTAGGCGTAAACAATCCGGTGCCGGTCAAAATAACCTGGTTCATCAAATTCCCTCCCGCAAAACAGGCGTAAAGTAACATATTTCGGACCGCTGACGAGGGGCGAAGGGCGGTTTTACCGTCACATTCGGTGACATTTTGTTACGGATGCCGCCTTTCAGGCGTCCCGCATCTCGGCATTTAAAGGGTGAGGCGCACCGGTGCGCCATTCAGCGTCAGTGGCTCGGCCAGCGCGTCCTCGCGAATAAGCGCCAGCCCGCAGCCGTCACGCAACGCCACCAGCTCGCCGCCGACGCGCTCGGCCGCCGTCAGCAGCTTGTCGCCGTGATTACCCGTCGCCCCGTCAATTTCTATCGGCCGCAGTTTTTTGCGCAGACTGCCTTTGCGATGGGTGCGCGAGGTTACTTCCTGACCGACAAAACAGCCTTTTTGAAAATCGATTGCATTGGCGGCCTCGAAACCATATTCGAGCGGAAAAATACTGCCGGGCGGCATTTCGCTCTGGCCTTG
>JADHOK010000012.1 GCA_016779015.1 PS1 clade bacterium
CGATAAGATAATCTATTGCGCCGGCGCGGTGGCCGAGGCCTATGAGACCATGGGCGGTGAGGTGATGTGGGTCGGCAAGCCGCACCAAATGGTTTATCAGCGCGCCATGGCCCAGCTCGCCGAGATGACGGGCCTTGACGCACCGCGCCTGCTAGCCATTGGGGACGGCCCGAAGACTGATATTCCGGGCGCGCAAAGCGCCGGTATTGACGCCGTTTTCATCGCCGGTGGTCTTGCCGCCGCCTCGGGTGCCGATATTGACAGCCCCGAGGCCATCGCCGCGTTGCTGCTCGGCGAAAACACCCATGCGCGTTACGCCATGCGCCATCTGGTCTGGTAGCCGCCATCTGCCAGCTTGTTAATCGTCGCGGCGCGGCCTAAATTATGCCCATGAGTTCACCCGCCGCGAAACCAATAGCCCTTTATCGCAGCCTCGACGCCCTGCCCGACACGGCGCGTGGCGCGGTGCTGGCCATCGGCAATTTTGACGGCGTGCATTTCGGCCATCAGCAAGTGATTGCCGATGCCCGCGCCCTGGCCGACGCCAAAGCTGCGCCTTTGGGCGTGATGCTGTTCGACCCTCACCCGCAGCAGTTTTTTGCGCCCGACAACCCGCCCTTTCGACTGACGCGATTGGTCACGCGCGCCGCCCTATTGGCCGATCTGGGGGTCGACTTTACCCTTGGCCTGCCTTTTGGCGCCGCCATGGCGGCCTGCGAAGCGGAGGATTTCATCGCCGATATTCTGGTCGAGCGGCTCGGCGTGGCAGCGGTTTGCGTCGGCTATGATTTTTGTTTCGGCAAAGGCCGCAAAGGCAATTTTACCATGCTGCGAGATGTCGGCGGCGAAATGGGTTTTGAGACGCTGGCCACTGAGGCGGTGATGCAGCCCGACAGCACCACCCCTTATTCATCCTCGGCCATTCGCAATTTCCTGCGCGATGGCGAGCCAGAAAAAGCCGCCGCATTAATGGGCCATGCCTTTGCGATAGAAGCGGCGGTGCAACAGGGCGACCAGCGCGGACGCACGATCGGTTTTGCCACCGCCAATATGCCGCTGGATGATTATGTGCTGCCGAAATTCGGCGTTTATGCGGTGCGCGCCGAAATATTGGATGGCGGATTTGCCGGCGCGGTGCTGAACGGCGTTGCCAATCTCGGCATGCGCCCGACCGTCGGCACGGACAAGCCGCGCCTCGAAAGTCATTTCTTCGATTTTGAAGGCGATCTATACGGCGCTAATCTGCGCGTCTCGCTATTGCACTTCATTCGCGCCGAACAAAAATTTGACGGCCTCGACGCGCTGCAATCGCAAATCGCCAAAGATAGCGACCAAGCGCGCGAAATGCTTGGCAGTTAGCGGCGCTATTGCTACAAGGCAAGCCATGAGTGACGAGACAAATGACCGAGATTGGCGCGAGACGCTGAACCTGCCACAAACCGAATTTCCTATGAAAGCCGGCCTGCCGAAGCGCGAGCCGGATATTTTGGCCCATTGGGAAAAAATAGGTCTGTACCAGCGCCTGCGCGCCGCCGCCAAAGGCCGCGAAAAATTCGTGCTGCATGACGGCCCGCCATATGCCAATGGCGATATTCATATCGGCCATTCGCTCAACAAAATTCTCAAAGACGTGATTGTGCGCGCCCATCAAATGATGGGGCGCGATGCCGTCTATGTGCCGGGCTGGGATTGCCATGGCCTACCGATTGAATGGAAAATCGAAGAACAATATCGCAATAAAGGCCAAGACAAAGACCAAGTGCCGGCCGGCGAATTTCGCGCCCAGTGCCGCGCCTTTGCCGAAAAATGGGTGGCCATTCAGTCCGAGCAGTTTCAACGCCTCGGCGTTGTCGGCGATTGGGACAATCCCTACACCACCATGGCCTATGAAGCCGAAGCGGTGATTGTCGCCGAATTTCAGAAATTCATCATGGACGGCTCGCTTTATCGCGGCTCCAAACCGGTAATGTGGTCAGTCGTCGAGAAGACCGCTTTGGCCGAAGCGGAAGTGGAATATGAAGAGCATGTCTCGCCGACCATATTCGTCAAATTTCCAATCAAGGGGATGGATAATAGTTTCGCCGTCATCTGGACAACGACGCCATGGACCATCCCCGGCAACCGCGCCATCGCCTATTCGGCCGCTCTGACCTACGGGCTTTACGCGGCCGCAGGCGCGCAATATGTGCTGTGCGATAATCTTGCAGCCCAAGTCATGCAGGCAGCCGAGATCGAGGATTATGAGCGTGTCGGCGATATCGACCCGTCGGGGCTGGTGTGCATGCACCCGTTTAACGGGCAAGGGTATGATTTCGAAGTGCCGGTGCTGGCCGGCGATTTCGTCACTGACGAGACCGGTACCGGTCTGGTGCATATCGCGCCTGGCCATGGTCAAGACGATTTCGAGCTGGGTATGCAGCACAATATCGAAGTGCCGTTTACGGTCGATGAGGCGGGGGTGTATTTCGACAATGTGCCGGTATTTGCCGGCAAGCGTGTACTCGATGAAAAAGGCAAAGACGGCGACGCCAATGGCGCGGTCATCGGCGCGCTGGTGACGGCCGACCGTTTGCTGGCTAAAGGCAAGCTGCGCCACCAATATCCGCATAGCTGGCGGTCCAAAGCGCCGCTCATATTCCGTAACACGCCGCAATGGTTCATCTCGATGGAGAAAAACGGCCTGCGCGACACGGCGCTGAAAGCCATTGATACGGTCAATTGGTACCCGAAAGCGGGGCGCAACCGCATTCATTCAATGATCGAAAACCGCCCCGATTGGGTGGTCTCGCGCCAACGCGCTTGGGGCGTGCCGCTGACAATTTTTGTCGATAAAAAAACCGGCGAACCGCTGCGCGATGCGGCGGTCAATCAGCGCATTGTCGAAGCGGTGAAAAAACACGGCGCGGATGCGTGGTTCGACACTGACCCGCAGGATTTCTTAGGGGCCGATTACGCGGCCAATGATTACGAGCAGGTCGGTGATATTCTCGATGTCTGGTTCGATAGCGGCGTGACGCATGCTTTTGTCATGGAAGCGCGCGATGATCTGAGCTGGCCGGCCGATGTCTATTTCGAAGGCTCCGACCAGCATCGCGGTTGGTTCCACTCCTCGCTGTTGGAGGCCTGCGCGACGCGCGGCGCGGCACCTTACAAAAATGCCGTCACCCATGGCTTCACCATGAATGAGCAGGGCAAGAAAATGTCCAAATCTTTGGGCAATGCGGTCGACCCGCTGAAAATCATCCAGCAATCGGGGGCCGAGATTATCCGCTTGTGGACCATGTCGTGCGACTACTCCGAAGACCAGCGCATCGGGCCTGAGATTATCAAAGCCAATACCGACGCCTATCGCAAAATCCGCAATGGGTTCCGCTTTTTGCTCGGCAATCTGGCCGGTTTTGACGAGGCTGAGCGGGTCGCGCCCGAAGAAATGCCCGAATTGGAACGCTATATGCTGCACCGTCTGGCCGAGCTGGACGCGCTGGTGCGCGACAATTACAGCCATTTCGATTTCCGCAAAATTTATCAGGCGCTGTTCAATTTTATGACCGTTGACCTGTCGGCGTTTTATTTTGATATCCGCAAAGACACGCTTTATTGCGACGCGCCGTCGAGCCTTGAGCGGCGCGCCTGCCTCACCGTAATGGATATTGCTTTTCATTGTCTAACGCGCTGGTTCGCGCCGGTTTTGTGTTTCACCACAGAGGAAATCTGGCAATCGCGTTTCGGCATTACCGATGACAGCGTGCATTTGCAGCAATTTATCGACGTGCCGACCGACTGGCGTGACGATACGCTGGCCGCAAAATGGGACGATATCCGCAAAGTGCGCCGCGTCGTCACCGGCGCGCTGGAAGTGGAGCGGCGCGATAAACGCATCGGCTCCAGTCTCGAAGCGGCCCCGATAGTGCATATTACCAATGCGTCGCTCATGGCCGCGGTTGATGGCCAGAACATGGCCGATATTTGCATCACCTCGCAAATTGAACTGACCGACACAGCCGCTCCGACCGAGGCTTTCACGCTGGAAGATGTGGCCGGCGTCGCCGTGATACCGCGTCTGGCCGAGGGCAAAAAATGCCAACGCTCTTGGAAAATTCTGCCCGAGGTCGGCTCGGTCGAGGGCTATCCTGATTTGACCCCGCGCGATGCCGCCGCGGTGGCCGAATATGATGCGCGTTAAGCCGCTCCCCTTAAAAACCGCCCTGCTGCTGACATTGGTGCTGGCGTCGATAGACCAGCTGAGCAAGATCGCCATTGTTTTTGGTGACCCTTTCGGTGGTGGTTTTTGGACCGGGTTCGCCACCCATGAGACGCAGCATATTTTGCCGTTTCTCGATTTCACGCTGATTTGGAATGAGGGCATAAGCTATGGGCTGTTCGCCGAAGGCGGCAATGCCGGTCGTTATGCGCTGATTATTGTGTCGCTCGCAGCGATTGGGTTTTTCGCTTATCTGATGCGCGGGGCCGCGTATTTTCGCCAATCGCTAGCTTATGCGCTGATTGCCGGCGGCGCATTGGGCAATCTCATCGACCGCCTATGGCACGGCGCGGTGGTTGATTTCATCTCGCTGCACGCGGCCGGTTATTATTGGTATGTTTTCAATCTTGCCGATATTTGGATTACCTTCGCGGTAATTATTCTGATTTATGACGCTTTCCGTGCTCGCTGATTTCGGTTATACAAATCGCATGACAAATAAATTTCTCCTGCGCCTGACTTGTGTCGCTCTCATCGCCCCTACATTGGCGGCGTGCGGCCTTGGCTACTCCAAAAACCCACCGGATGAGTTTAATATTGTGCGTCGGCCACCGCTCATTCTGCCGCCGGAATTTGACCTGCGTCCGCCGACCGGCGACCAGCAAGCACCGGCCGCACGGCAGGGCTCAGAATTGGCGCGACTGGTCGTATTGCGCAATTTGCCGGGCGAAAAACAACCCGATGCGGTTGAACAACGCTTGCTCGACAAAGCCGCGCGCGATGAAGTTTATGGCGGCGGCATTCGCGAAGCGCTGGCCAATAAAGGCTCCGGCAAAGTCAGTGAAGAGGCCGCGGTCATAGAAGCTTTGGTAATTGATCAGGCCGAAACCGGCCAGCCCGCACCGACAACCGAATAAAGCAGGCTCCGCCGCCATGACACTCATGAGGCTGAAAAAATCCAACCCAATTATTGCTGTGCTTGCGGCGGGATCATTGCTGGCCGCGTGCAGTCGCGGGCCCGAAGGCCCAAAAGTCGAGACGGCGCGGCTCGATAATGGGCTGGAGATTATCGTCATCCCCGATTTCCGCGCCGATGTCGTCACTCATATGCTGTGGTACCGCGTCGGTTCGGCCGATGAGCCGAAAGGCAAATCGGGCATTGCGCATTTTTTTGAGCATTTGATGTTTCGCGGCACAGAAAACATTCCGTCCGGCGATTTTTCCAAAACCGTGGCGCGGCTGGGCGGACAAGATAACGCCTTCACCTCCTATGATTACACGGCCTATTTCCAACGCATCGCCAAAGACAAGCTGGGCAAGATGATGGAAATGGAAGCCGAGCGCATGCAAAAGCTCATCATCCAGCCCGATATTGTGGCGGTTGAACGCGACGTGATTTTGGAGGAACGCTCGATGCGCGTCGATGGTCGTCCGGCGGCGCTATTGAACGAGCAGATAAGGAAACGCCTGCACGCCGGCACGCCTTATGAGGTGCCGGTTATCGGCTGGCGCAAAGAGATCGCGCAATTAAATGCGGCCGATGCGGGGGCTTTCTATCAGCGTTATTACGCGCCCGATAATGCGGTGCTGGTGGTTGCCGGTGCGGTGACGCTGGACGAGGTCAAAGGGCTGGCCGAGACGCATTACGGGCCGCTCAAACCGAGCGGGCAACCGCGCGCGCCGCGCCAAGTGGCGGTGCAGCTGAGCGTCACCGATTATGACAAGCCCGAAGTGCTGAGCGATGCGCGGGTGCGCCAACGCAGTTGGCTGCGGCTTTACCGCCTGCCGCAATATCAGCGCGATGCCAAACGCCAATTCGCCGCCGCCGATGTGCTGGCTGAGGTGCTGGGGGGTGGATTGACCGGACGGCTTTATCAGGCGCTGGTGGTCGAGAGCCAAGTCGCCGTCGGCACCGGTGCCTATAGCGACACAAGCCGCCTCGATAATGGCGAGTTCATCATCTACGCAACACCGGCCGAGGGCACGGATTTCGCAAAACTCGCAAGCGCCGTTAACACCGAGATTGAACGTGTGAAAAACGCTCCGGTAACCGAGGAAGAATTGCGCCGCGCCAAACGGCAATTGGTCTCCGACCTGGTATTCGCGCGCGATAGCCAGCAAAGCATGGCCAATATTTTTGGCCGCGCCGCCATGCTGGGGTTGAGCCCTGACGATGTGTTGGGCTGGGTCGATGAGATTGAGGCGGTGACACAGGACGATGTGCGCGACGCGGCGCGCGCGCTGCTGGTTGAAGCGCATGCCATTACCGGCCATTTGGCCAGTGAAGGTAATACCAGTGAGGGCAATAAATGAGCCCGCACCGCGCCATAAAAGCCATGCTGGTCGGGCTGGTTTTAGCCGCATCGACGCTTGTTTCAGCGACCGTCTCAGTGCAAGCCGCCCCGCCGGTGCAATCCGTGGCCCTCCGCGATATGGAAGCGTGGCTGGTCAGCGATAAAAGCCTGCCTATCATCACCGTTAAAATGGCGTGGCGTGGCGGTTCGGCCAGTGACCCGGCCGGTAAATCCGGTTTGACCATGCTGCTGGCGCGCCTGATGAATGAAGGTGCCGGCGAGTTGCCCGCGCAGGCCTTTCAGCAAGCCTTGGCCGATAATGCAATCTCGCTCTCCTTTAATGCCGGGCGCGATGAATTGACCGGCACGCTGCGGTGTTTGAGCCGCTATCGCGATGTCTGTTTCAAGCTGTTGCGCCTCGCCATCACCGCGCCGCGTTTTGACGACGAAGCGGTGGCGCGCATGCAGCGCGAACAAAGCGCCGCCATTTTGCGCAGCCAACAAAGCCCGCGCGTCCTTGCCAATCAAGAATTGGTGAAGCTGGCTTTTGGCGAGCATCCTTATGGGCGCCCGCGCAATGGCACGATGGAGAGCGTTGCCGCGCTGACGGCGGCTGATATTCGCGCGCATTACGAGAATATACTGGCGCGCGATAATCTGCTTCTTGCGGTGGTTGGCGATATGAACCGCGCTCAATTACGCCGCCTGATGCGCGATGTGTTTGCCGGTCTGCCCGCCGCAAACAAATTGCCACCGGTGGTGCCGGTAACGGTCGCGCCGGGGCCGACAAGCCGCCACATTGAGCGCGCCGGCCCGCAAACCAGCGTGGTGTTTGCCCAGCAAGGCATCGACCACAACCACCCTCTTTTCTTTGCCGATTTTGTGATGAACTCGATTTTGGGGGGCAGCGGCTTTTCCTCGCGCCTGACCGAGCAAGTGCGCGAACAACGCGGCCTCGCCTATAGCGTCTATAGTGGCACTTCGAATTATCAGCGCGCCGCCATGTGGAACGGCGCTGTGGCCAGCGATAATGCAACAGCGCAACAGGCGGTCGATATCATCCGCGCCGAGATGCGCCGCATCGCCGAGACGCCGGTGAGCGAAGAACGCCTCGCCACCGCCAAAACCTATCTCACCGGTAATTATGCACTGCGCTTCGATAGCGGCACAAAAATCGCCTCGCAGCTTATCGGCACGCAATTAAATGGCTGGCCCATCAGCTATTTCAAAACCCGCAACGCCAATATTGAGGCGGTGCGCATTGCTGAGGTGCAAGCGGCTGCAAAACTTCTGACCCCCAACCGATTATTGGTCGTCACGGTCGGCGGCACAGCCATTCGGCTCGACTAATCTCACCAGACAGCGATTGCGGATTTTGGAGCCGCTCTATAGGGTAATCGCATGTGGTTTTTGCCCCTTTATGACGAAAATCCGAGCTTTCGGAAGCCGTTTTTGACCTATGCGATTATGGCGCTGTGTCTGGCGTGGTATTTCGGCTATCAAATCAGCCAGCCGCCGCAAGCGGTGCTGGAATACGGGTTTATTCCGGCGCGGCTGTTTGCCGGATACGATCCGAGCTTTGAATATGGCGTCACGCCGCTGCCGATTATCGCTACATTGCTGACCACCATGATCAGCCATGGCGGTTTTATGCATATTTTCGGCAATCTCTACGTCATGTATTTATTGGCCGATAATGTCGAGGATGCGATCGGTCATGGGCCGAAATTCCTGCTGTTTGCGCTGATTACCGGCACGATCGGTACGGTCGGTCACGGGCTGGCCAACCCCGAAAGCACGACGCCTTTGGTCGGCCTCAGCGGCGTCTGCTCGGCGATGATAGGCGCCTATATTCTCTTATGGCCGCGCGCCAATATCAAAACGCTGATTGGCTTTTTCATCTTCTTTCGCACATTCAATGTTCCGGCGGTGTTGATTTTCGCTTTCTGGCTGTTCGGCCAGCTCAGCGGCTATCTCAATCCGCTAGGCAATGTGGCTTATGATGTGCATCTATATTCCATGGCGGCGGGCATGGTGCTGATACCGTTTTTCAAACGCCCGCAGGTGAAGTTTTTCCAAAAGCCTTTGAGCAAAGCGTTCAGCCGCAATGATGGGCCAACGCATGTGCCCAGTGTCGGGGGCCGCGCCAAAGCGCCGCCGCGCCGCATTGACCCGAATGACGGCAAAAACCCTTGGAACCGCGATTAACGAATAGAGCGGGGCGTCAATCATGCGCCGCTATTTCATGCGTACCGAGCTGTGAACAGCCAAACAATCGAGCCAAATTTCGCGTGAGAATCATAATTTTTTGACCTAGAGTTTTTGCATGGATTACGTCATGCGCACCGCCGCTCGCATATTCGAGCAAAATGACCCTATTGTCATCGGCACCGCCATCGCTATTGGCGTGTTGCTTTTGTTCTTGGTGGTCGGGCGTCTTGTGCGAAAACAGCAAGCTACGGGCGAAGCCATTGCCAACCCGCTGGCCAAGGAAACGGCCGATACGACTGCGGGCGCTGCGACGGACGCTCAGCCCGATATCGAATTGTCGATGAGTGATGACCCTACGCCGGGCGACCCTCGCGGGGCAGACGCGGTTATGGCATCCGAAGTCGATGAAACGCCGCCTGACCGGTCGCATGCGGCGGCGGCGCATCGGTCCAATGAAGATGATGAGGTAGGTGATATTGATGATTTCACCATTCCGGATATCGAGGCCGCACAGCCGCCAAAAAAATCGCGGTTTTTCGGCCCCTCATGGATGAACCCTGATAGCGACGCTCAAGCCGATGAGGGTGAGGAACCCGATGAGCGCGCAATGCACGCCGCCGCCAAATGCGCGCGGCTGGCCGAGATAGAGCGCAATATACTGGCCCTTCGCGAGCTTTACGAAGCCGGTCTCATTGCGCCGGAAGTCTATGTGCTGAAAGCTCGCGAATTCGCCGCCCAATCAAGGTAGCCCTTGCAACAATCAGTAACGAGGCGGCAGCGCACTGCCCTATTCGGGCCGCCGCAAATTGCCGGTCGCCCGCACTTCAGAAATCTTGCCGATCGCCTCGGTAACGACCTCGCGCGCAATATCCGCCATATGGCGGTTAATCCATTCCTCAATCAGCGGGCGCGTCACCTGAGCTACGGCCAGCTTAATTGCTTCTTGCGAGCGCTTGGTATCGAAGACGCTCGAATAACGCAAGAATTCAGCGCGCAGGGCAATTGTCGCCTCCTCGCTGATAGCGAGGTCTAGCCCACGCATGAAATGTTGAATATCGCGGTCCGACATAGCGGCCTGCTGGTCGCCGTCGCGGGCCTGCAAATCTGCTTCGAGGCTGGTTTCAGCCTGCTGCAGCAAATCTTTGATGGCCTGCTTATAGTCATCTTCTGTCCGCAATGTGTTCATTTTTGCCCTCGTTAGAAAACGAATCTTTTATGCGCTCAAAGTATAAAGCTGTTTTGGGCTACAGGTGGCGCAAAATCGGTGGATTATTAAGCAGCAGCCAGAAACAGTAAGCAGTGAGCAGCGATTATCGCCGCAAATACTTGTCACACGCCCGCGCCGAGGCGTATAATAGCGCAAATTCTGGAGGGGATTATGAGTGCAATTGAAATCAGGCCGGTTTCCGGCGGTGTCGGGGTGGAGCTTGGCAATGTCGATATCGGGCAGGGGCTGAGCGACGCGGAGTTCAAAGCCATTCAGCAGGCATTTATCGATAATGGGCTGGTGTTTTTGCACGGACAATCCCTGTCACCCGAGCAACATATTGAATTTGCTGAACGTTTTGGTGAAATTAACGTCAATCGTTTCTTTCCGAAGGTTGACGGTTATGAAAAAATCGCTGCGGTGGTGAAAGAAAAAGACCAGAAAGTCAATATTGGCGGCGGCTGGCATACCGACCATAGCTATGACCAAATCCCCGCCATGGGCTCAATTTTGCTGGCCCGCGAAACCCCGCCGGTTGGCGGCGATACGCTTTTCGCCTGCATGTACAAAGCCTATGAATCGCTTTCGGACGGCCTGAAAAAGACGCTGGAAGGTATGAATGCGGTGCATTCCAGCCGCCATGTTTTCGGCGATCAGGCAGAATATCAAAAATCGCTGGACGACCGCCTGTCCAATACCGAGCTGGCGACGCAAGATGCCGTGCATCCGGTGGTTATCACCCATCCCGAAAGCGGCCGCAAAGCGCTTTACGTCAATCCGGGTTTCACCATTCATTTCGAAGGGTGGAGCGCCGCCGAAAGCAAGCCGCTTTTGGATTATCTGTATCATCACGCAACGCTGATGGAGCACACGACGCGCTTTAAATGGGCCGAGGGCTCAATAGCCATTTGGGACAATCGCTGCACTTGGCATTATGCGCTGAACGATTATCACGGCGCGCGCCGCGAGATGCACCGCATTACCGTCGAAGGCTCGCCGTTAAATTAGGGCTCTAAATCAAGCGAGCAGTTCTTCGATCTGCCCCAAGCGTTCTTTGCCGAAGAACATCTCATCGCCGACAAAGAAAGTCGGGATGCCGAAAGCTCCGCGCGCCACTGCGGCTTCGGTATTGGCCATCAGCTTGGCTTTGATTTCATCATTGCTCATATCGGCCATGATTTTATCGGCGTCGAAACCGGCATCGGCATATGCCTTGCGCAGCACTTCCGGGTCGTCCAGTTTCAATTCCTGTTCCCACATAGCTTTCACCATGGCATCGACATAATCCATCAAATAGCCATCGCGCTCGGCCACCAGCGCGCCGCGCACCAACATTAGCGAGATGACCGGAAAATGCGGATTCATCTTGAAATCGGTCAGATTATGGCGATCGATAAAACGCTGAATTTCGAGATTGTCATATTCGAGTTTGTTTTTAATGCCGCCAAAGGCAATCATCGGCGCTTGATTGTCGGTCAGCTTGAAAATGCCGCCCAGCAGGCACGGAATATAATTAAACGTCGCACCGGTGCGCGCTTCGATGGCCGGCACCGCCTTATGCACCAAATAGGCATTGGGGCTGGCGAAATCGAAAATAAAATCGACGGTCTTGCTCATTTGGGTACCCCCTCAAATTCTCTCAGAAAACACTTGAGAAACACTAGGACAGATAGCCCGCTATGCCAATTGTTAAATGCGCCTAATGAAGGCGGGTCAGCGAATAGCCGGTGCCGCGCACGGTACGGATGATATCGGGGCGCGGGGCACCGCCATCAGCGCGTTTATTGAGCGCGCGCCGCAGCCGGCTCATATGCACATCGACCGTACGGTCCTCGACATAAATGCCGTGGCCCCACACTTTGTCGAGCAGTTGCTCGCGGCTGAACACGCGCTCGGGGCGTTCCATCAAAACCGAAAGCAGGCGAAACTCTTTCGGCCCCAAATGAATGGCGTCACCATCGCGTTCGACACGCATTGTGTCGGGGTTGAGCACCAACCCTTCAAACTCCATCACATCCTGCAAAAGCGACGGGCGGGCGCGCCGCAATAGGGCTTTGACCCGCGACACCAACTCGCGCGGAGAAAACGGCTTGGTTATGTAATCGTCGGCGCCGGTGTCCAGCCCCAACGCCCGGTCGCCCTCCTCGCCGCGCGCGCTCAACATGATGATGGGCACCAGTCGCGTCGTCGCGCGAGCGCGCAATTCGCGGCACACATCAATGCCCGAGGCTTCCGGCATCATCCAATCCAGCACGATTAAATCGGGGTCGCTATCCTCTACCAATTCAATGGCTTTGCGGCCATTTTCAGCTTGTACGGTCTCGAAACCGGCTTTCTCAAGATTATAACGCAGCAGTTCGAGCTGGGCGGGTTCATCATCGACGAGCAGTATGGTAGCTGACATAGCTTGTCTCCCTAGTCGCTTTCACCGGTCTGGCTTGAAGCGTCGGCTTTCGGCCGCTCTTCGGCCGGCATTTCGCCATGAACTTGAAAATAAACCTGCTCGGCAACGGCTGTTGTATGGTCGCCAATGCGTTCGATATTCTTGGCAATGAATAGAAAATGCGAGCTGACGCTGGCCTGCTCGTGGCCCGAGGCGATGACCCGCAACAGGTCGCTATGCAGGCTGGTGTATAGCTCATCCACCTCCTCATCGCGCTCCCATACCTCCATCGCCAAATCGGCGTTGGCGGTCGCATAGGCGTCGAGCGCTTGGCGCAACATGCCCTGCACGATATTGGCGATGCGCGCCAAGCTGATAGTCTCGGCGCGATTGGTTTCCTCATTGATAATGACCAGACTGCGCTTGGCGATGTTTTTCGAATAATCGCCGACGCGCTCCAGCACGGTGGCGATTTTGACCGCCGACAGAATACTGCGCAAATCGGTCGCCATCGGCGCGCGCATGGCAATCACCTCAATCGCGCGGTCATTCAAATCCTGCTCCAACTGATCAAGCTCGGCATCACCGGCGATGATTTTGTCAATCGACGACGCGTCGCGATTTTCCAGCGCGTCGATGGCGGCGGCCAGTTGCTGCTCAGCCAACCCCCCCAGTCGCGCCACCAGCTGGTTCAGCTCGGCAAGGTCTTCATCGAAAGAAGATACGATATGGTTCTCATTCATTATCCGATTTTCCCTGAAATATAGGCCTCGGTCTGCTGATTTTCAGGTTTGGTGAAAATCGCTTGTGTCGGGCCGTGCTCGACCAAATTGCCGAGGTGAAAATAGGCTGTGCGCTGCGAAATACGCGCCGCCTGCTGCATGGAATGCGTCACAATGACAATGGTGTAATCGCGCCGCAATTCTTCGATTAACTCTTCAATGACCGCCGTGGCAATCGGGTCAAGCGCCGAGCACGGCTCGTCCATCAATACAATAGCCGGATTGACCGCAATGGCGCGGGCAATGCACAGGCGCTGCTGCTGGCCGCCTGACAGGCCGGTTCCCGGCGCATCCAAGCGGTCTTTGACTTCTTCCCAAAGGCCGGCCCGTTTCAGACTGGCTTCCACCACCGCGTCGAGCTGCGCGCGGCTCGGGGCCATGCCGTGAATACGCGGCCCATAAGCGACATTGTCGTAGATTGATTTCGGAAACGGGTTAGGTTTTTGAAACACCATGCCGACGCGGGCGCGCAATTCCACCACATCAATCTCGTCGGAGTATATATTTTGGTCATCAATGCTCACCGCGCCACCGACACGGCATCCTTCAATCACATCATTCATGCGATTGATACACCGCAAAAAGGTTGATTTACCGCAACCCGAAGGGCCGATAAGGGCGGTCACCTCATTCGCATTTAAGTCGAGGTCAATGCCGTGCAAGGCGCGCGCTTCGCCGTAATGCACCGTCACCTCGCGGGCTTTAATTTTCACCTCAGATGCTTCGCTATTCACCATCTTACCATCGCTTCTCAAAACGCCTACGGAAGTAAATTGCGGTTGCATTTACGACCAATAGGAGGGTTAACAATATCACAATACCGGCACTTGTGCGGGCCACGAAGGCGCGCTCGGGATTATTGGCCCACATGTAGATTTGGGCCGGCAAGACGGTAGCTTTGGCCGTTACATCGCCCGGCACATCGACGATAAACGCCATCATACCAATCATCAAAAGCGGCGCGGTTTCACCCGCCGCCTGCGCCAGACCGATAATTGTGCCGGTTAGGATACCGGGCATGGCCAGCGGCAATACATGGTGCATAATCACCTGAAAACGCGACGCACCCACCCCCATCGCAGCTTCGCGGATGGAAGGCGGAATGGCGGATAAAGCCGCGCGCGTGGCGATAATAATCGTCGGC
This sequence comes from PS1 clade bacterium, assembly GCA_016779015.1. Taxonomy (GTDB): domain Bacteria; phylum Pseudomonadota; class Alphaproteobacteria; order RS24; family RS24; genus UBA8337. The sequence goes on from JADHOK010000012.1 coordinate 14,223, forward strand.
AGGGTCATCAGCGCCAGCACCAAACCGCCAACCAGTGGTGCCGAACGCGGCATACTGAAAAAATTGATGAATACGGCCAGACCCAACAGCCCGTAGACAATCGACGGCACGGCGGCGAGATTGTTGATATTCACCTCAATCAACGCGGTGAAACGATTTTTCGGGGCCACTTCTTCGAGATAAATGGCCGCCAGCACACCGAGCGGAAAACTGACAATCAGTGTCACCACGAGGGTCAGCAGCGAGCCGGACAGCGCGCCACGAATGCCCGCCATTTCCGGCTCACGGCTATCCCCATTGGTAAACAGCGCGATGGCGAATTGGCTTCGAATACGCTCCTCGCTCAGCAATTTATCGACAAATTGCAAATCGCGGTCAGAGACAATGCGTTCGCTCTCGGGCAAATTGCGGTCGATGAGCCCTTTCAGCATCAGGTCGATATCATCGGACAGCGGCACATAAAGGCTCATCGTCGAGCCGATAAGCGACGGGTCGGCAATCACCCGCTTTTGAATATCGTCATACGCCCCGATGGAGAGGATTTGATACAAAGCGCGCTTGTCGCTCCGCGCCGTCACTTCAGGGAATTGTTGGCGCAAAGCGGCACGCACCATGCCCAGATAATTGCCGTCCGCCGGTGCTTCGGCCGACACATAATCGCTCGAAACTTCAATGTCGAGACGCACATGATGATGCGAGAAAGCAGGCAGCGAGGAATAGATAATCGAGCTCAGCAAAAACACCAAAATCAGCGCAGCGGAAAGCACCGCCGCCAGACCATAGGCGCGAAAACGCCTCTCCGCCCGATAGCGTTTTTTGAGCCGCGCGGCGCGGTATTGGGGGTCGGAATAATCAGTCATATTGTTCTCGGAAACGATTGACGACATAAAGCGCCAGCACATTCAGCATTAGGGTGATGAAAAACAGCACCAAGCCCAGCGCAAAAGCGGCCAGCGTTTTGGCGCTATCAAACTCTTGGTCGCCGACCAGCAGCATGACGATTTGCACAGTCACCGTGGTCACACTCTCAAACGGATTGGCGGTCAAATTGGCGGCCACACCGGCCGCCATCACCACAATCATGGTCTCGCCAATGGCCCGCGAAATGGCCAACAAAATAGCGCTGACAATGCCCGGCAGAGCGGCCGGCAAAACCACTTGGCGAATGGTCTCGGATTGCGTTGCCCCCAAAGCCGCCGCGCCATCGCGCAGCGTCTGCGGCACCGCATTGATGACATCATCTGACAGCGATGAAATGAAAGGGATAATCATAATCCCCATCACCAGACCGGCCGCTAGGGCCGATTCTGACGACAGGGTGAGGCCGATCTCAGCGCCGCTATCGCGCAAAAACGGGGCCACCATCAGCGCTGCGAAAAAGCCGTAAACCACGGTCGGAATACCGGCGAGAATTTCAATGGCCGGCTTGGCGATGCCGCGCAACCTGGGATTGGCATATTCCGACAAATAAACCGCCGACATAAGGCCGACCGGCACCGCCACCAGCATGGCGATAAAAGTAATCATCAGCGTGCCGGCAAAGAGCGGTATCGCGCCGAAAGTGCCCGAGCCGCCCACTTGGTCTTCGCGAATGGCGATTTGCGGCGACCAGCTGAGGCCGAATAGAAATTCCAGAAACGGCACTTTGTCGAAAAAGCGGATGGTTTCGAATATGAGCGACAGCACAATGCCGATTGTGGTCAATATGGCGATGGCCGAGGCGGCAATCATCACATATTCAAAAATCTGCTCGACCATGGGCCGCGCCGTGAAACGAGGGGCAAGAAGGCGTAAGCCGTAGGCCGCACCGCTGACGCTCAGCAAAATCACAATCGTGGCGCGCGCCATGGCAGAATTATCAACCATTGCGGCGAAATAATCGCTGCCGTCGCGCATTAAATCATTGGCAAAACTATTCGGCAGGGAACCGACATAATAGGCCTTCACCTTGGCCATCAACACGCCCAGCTCACCGACCGATAAATCGGGCGACTGCGAGCGCAAGAAATCTTCCAACATGGCGTCGATGATCAGCGGTGACACACCCGTCCACGCCAGCAAGGCGACCAGCGGCACCAAAACGGCGCAGACAGCGACAAAGCTGCCGTGATAAATATCGCGCGAATGTTGTTTAATGCCTTGTGTGGCAGAGGCCGCACTGAGCGCACGAATGCGGCGGCGACCAAACAAGAAAGAAAAAATCCCGAGACCCAAAAGACAGAAAAAGAGAAAGCTTAAGCTCATTAAAGGGCCTCAAAAAAAGGGGCCGACCTCGCCTTAAATCGCAGTTACGATTTTACTTTGGCCGAGGCCGGCCCGTTAAAAGTTACATCGACAATTTGGTCAGGTTCTTACCATCATTGCGATATTTTTGACGATCAGCTGCCGGCAACGGGATCAACCCTTTGTCGAGCAGATAACCTTCTTCACCGAAAGCTTTTTCGCTTGTGAATTCAGCGACATATTCAAGAATGCCTGGCACTGTGCCGACATGTGCATGCTTGATGTAGAAGAAAAGCGAGCGGGAAATTTTGTATTTACCGCCGGCAATATTGTCAAAGGTCGGCTGGATGCCTTCAACGATTGCGCCTTTGATTTTATCTGAGTTTTGGTCCAGGAAGCTGTAGCCGAAAACACCAACGGCTTTCGGATTGGCTGCCAGTTTGGACACCATCAGATTGTCATTCTCACCGGCATCGATCCATGCGCCATCTTCGCGCACAGTGCGGGTCAGTTTTTTCCACATTTTCTTGTCGGCTTTTTTCAGCGCTTTCATGTGCGGGAATTTATTGGCGCCTTTCGACATGGCCAATTCCTGAAAAGCGTCACGCGTGCCGGAGGTCGGCGGCGGGCCGAGGATTTCGATTTTGGCATCCGGCAGAGACGGGTCAATCTCGTTCCATTTTTCATACGGATTGGCTACCGGCTCGCACCAGTTCGACTGGCACGGCTTGTTCGGGTCCGGTACCATTTTGGCCGTCGCCAGATAAATCTGCTTGCGGGTCAGCTCAAGCTGCGGCGCGCCTTTGGCGTTGGCCAGCACAATGCCGTCAAAACCGATAACAACTTCCGTCAGGTCAATGCCATTGTCTTGGCATTTTTTGAACTCTTTGCTTTTGATGCGGCGGGATGCGTTGGTGACGTCCGGATGCTCCAGACCGATACCGGCGCAAAACAGCTTCATGCCGCCGCCCGAACCGGTTGATTCAATAACCGGTGTTTTAAACTTCGAAGTCCGGCCAAACTGCTCAGCCACTGCGGTGGCAAACGGGAACACAGTCGACGAGCCGACAATTTCGATTTGATCGCGGGCTTGCGCGCCGCTCGCCATAGCGAAACCGATAAGGGCAGCCATGGTGATTTTGAACTTGTTCATCATCTTCTCCAATACCTTGATGCCGGAGGCAAATAGCTTGAAAGGGCCCCCGATGACCGCAACCTCGTCGCTAATGACAAAAGGTTTGTGTCAGGAATGTTACAGTTTTGTGACAGCGCCCGTTTGGTTTTCAACCGGCGCCGTGGATAATCAATTGAACCGCTGTAAAGTGACGGAAACCGTGGTTTCTCCGCCCTCGCTGGTGATGCGCAAGCGACCGCGATGGCGATTGACAATATGCTTCACAATCGCCAGACCAAGGCCGGTGCCGCCCATTTGCCGCGAACGGCCTTTATCGATTCGATAAAACCGTTCTGTCAGGCGGGCCAGATGTTCGGGCGCTATAGTGTCGCCCTGATTGACCACTTGCACGCGCAGCAAGTCTTCGCGCATTTGCCCACCGGCGAGACGACCGACCCCGATACGCAATACTATCTCGCTGCCCGGCCGACCATAGCGTATGGCGTTCTCCACCAGATTTTCAAACACTTGGCGTAATTCATCGCGCGCACCCTGCACCTGCAGCTCCGCGCCCTTCAGCTCCGGCACGATATCAATGGCGATGGTTTTGTTGCTTTTCTCGGCCGCGCGCTTCATCACCGAGACCAGCTCTTCAAATAGCGGTTGCAGCGCCACCGCTTCATCGGGCGTGCGGTGCTCTTCAGCCTCCACCCGCGAAAGCGACAACAGATCGTCTATCAGGCGCTGCATACGGGTCGCTTCATCTTCCATAATAGAAAGAAAATGCGCGCGGCTATCGGGTTCTTCAACCGCGCCATCTTGCAGCGTTTCGATAAAACCCAAAAGCGCGGTCAGCGGCGAGCGCAATTCATGGCTTACATTGGCAACAAAATCGGAGCGGATGCGATCGACCGACAAACCCATTGTGCCGTCGAGCAACAGCAGGATGACGTGCGCATCGTCAAAGCGCGCAAGGCGCAACGAAAAGGCGCGGCGCACTTGGTCCATGCGGGTATAGTCCAGAGTCGTCAGCCGGTCTTCCTGATGCGCCGCACGCACCGCCTCGGCGAAATCGGGGTGGCGCAAAAACCGGTCCAGCGGAAAACCGATAATATGACTGCCCAACAAATCCAATGCTTTGGCATTGGCCGCCACCACTTTGCTCTGCGCGTCGAGCAGCACGCTGGCTTCGTCGATTAACGCTGCCATAGTTTCAAAACGTTGGGTCAAATCATTCATCTTTGTCACAGTGCCACGGCGCGGCTTCATGTCCGTTTAGCAATTATGCTCATATCGGGGAATAACAGAATTATTTTTTTGTGAAGCTAGGGCGTTGCACAATGAAATATCCGTCCCGCATCGTGATAAGGCACTACGCCAAGATGACAGAGTGACAGATTGACAGAGTGACGGAGTGACAGAGTGACGGAGTGACAGAGTGATGGCGTGACGGGGCCGCGGGGGCGCAAGCCAAGCGCAAAGCCCGCGTTAGATACCAAGACGACGAAGCGACGAAACGGTCAGATATTTTTCGTATAAAGACGGGTCGTTGACCTTCATCGAATAGCCACCCCCCAGTTTAGCGACTTGCGCCAGACGGGTCATACGGCCTGATTGCGCGTCAAAGGCATGCACCCGCGTCCACGACCAATATGGCTTGTCGCCATCCTTCACCGTCTTGTTATTGGCGTCATATAGCGAATAAGCGCCATCGAATGATTTAAACACCTGCCCGCGGCGGTCATAGGTTACCATGGCGATCGGCGATTGCGTCCGCGCGTCAAACCAGACGCGCTTTTTACCAACAGGCGCGCGCGAGAAGCCGGTCGGTTCAGCCTCGACAACAATGGCTTCTGGTATTAATTGCACTTTCGTATCCCAGAACATGGCGTCCTCATTGCCACCATGGGTTGTGTGCTCCCAGTTGTCGTCTTTGCCCGTCCAACTATCAGCTACAGCAGCCAGATACGGCCCGCGATGAACGATTTTGAAATTACCCCACAGTAGAAAGGGGTCGCCCGCTGCCCAAGCGTCGGATAAATATAGCGTATTCCCGGCGATCAGTGGCTCAAACCTCTGATTTGTTGGGAAGCGCCGCACTCGCTTAAATGCCGGCAGATAACCATGCAAGTCAGGAAATTTTCGTTGGTCGTAGTGCCATATATTTAAAAAAGAGGTTCCGGCAACGTCGTTGGGCTTCATGAAAATAATATTTTGATAACGCAGTTTATCTTCATGGCCAGGCCAATAGGGCTTGGGGTCCATAGTCACCCGCCCTGTCGCCTGAAATTCTATCCATACGGATTCATAATTGTAAGTAACATTGCCTTCGGCATCCAAGTCTGTTTCTTTAACCGGGTATAAAGAAGCATCGTGACGCCCCCAAGACAATGTCGCGTTTGCAAACACCTCAGTTCCATTTTTTGGGTTGGGAAACGGCGTGCCACCTATCCATGGCTGGCCATCTTTGGTCCTGACATTGCCATCGGCGTCGAATATTGCCTGACCGCTGTTTTTGAACGTTGCCTCTAAATAATCATAGGGATTAAGGCGATAAATGTCTCTCGTCTGGGGCATTGTCTGGAGGACCCGGCCCAGGTCTTTTATCTGAAGATATTGTATAGGATCAAGAAGGTCTTTAACGAGATCGACATTATTAGCGTCGATTGTGTCATTGTCAGTTATCTTGCCGCCTGTGTAAGCGTCAAGGGAAAGTAGCTCTTCAGGATAGGCGCGCGTATGATCTCCATCCTCGGCCAACACGTCCCAAAGAGGCGACAACACCCCCATTGACGCCCCAGTTGCTCCCAAGCTTTTCATAAACTGTCGCCTGGAAAATTCGCGGGTAAACTTTTTTACTATCATCTCTTAGTATCTGTTGCTCTTGGAGGTTTGGTCAAGAAATAAAATGGCCCGCACACTGGCGGGCCATTAAATTTTTCATCTGATGCCGTTCTAGAAGTAGAAAGACAGCCTTGCGAAGATTTCATCTTGGGTTTCGAGCGTACCCATGATGTCATCGTTGCCGCCATCACTATTTAAGAAGTTGGCATAGAGATCCAACTGCATGTTGTCGCGCGGGCGATACTTAACGCCAGGCTGAACGAGCGTGCCACCTTCCAAATCATAGAGCACAGACAAGTCTGCACGCCAAATCAGGTTTGGGAAAGGCTGCTGGAATGCCACAGCGATTGCATTAAATGCACTGTCGCCTGTCGGAATGCCGCCAGTGTGATAGCTGGAACCGTTACCCGAGAGGTGGCGACCGAACATATCACTCTCTGTTTTGTGCATCCACTGGGCCACAACGTAGGTGGCTGGGAAACTGGACGAGAACTTGTGATATTTCTCAAGCGACACAACTGAGGTAAATTCATCTTCAACAAGCTTCTGCTGAGAAAGACTCGGATTAGTGAAGTTACGATCCGGAGTGTAAGTTGCCTCGATACCCAAAATCAATTGATCCAAAAGGCTATCCGGCTCGCCCATAAAGACATATTTACCGCTGACACCGAAGATGACTTCTTCGTCATAATCACGGTGGAGATAGCCCCTCAGGGGACCAAACCCAGTGGCGGGATTAAAGAACAAATCAAGCTCTCCTTTCGCCAACTTAGTAGGTGTGGTAGTCCCCGGCGAGGCCGCATTAAGAGCGTTAGCCGTCGCCGTCGGTGAAAACGCACCAGCCCCGGCGGCTGCTAGTGCAAAGAGTGCATCACTTACCGACGTATCCAAAGTAGCCACCGGATCAAAGCGGAGCCATGAGGCTCCCCAGAACCACTCATCAGCGCTCGCCGTACCAAGTGGGTCCGGAGCAAATGCTAGACCATCAGGAATACCTATGCCACTTTCGCCAACGTTGTGTTTCGCCCAGCGATAGGTTCCGTCAGGAGCCGTCCGCGCAATGGCGCTGAACGAAATGTCCCAATCGCTAATCTGACCCGAATATCGGAAACCGACATCAACGTCATCTTTATCCTTGGCATAACCAGGCTCCTCATAGACCGTAAAGGCCTCGGCAACGAGGCTATACGGAGTTCCGGGCCTCGGCAATATTGTCGGACGGAATTGTTGCGCATAGGCCTCAAGTTCCCATTCATTGTCAAAGCGGTAGCTGCCGCGAATGGCAAATGATGGAATACGGCTATCCGAATATTCCTCGGCGGCAACGCCAAGAACACTATGACGACGCAAGTCGAGACCCTGCACCGAGTCAATAACGCGGAAGAACAGCGCCTCGCCCCAGGCGATCTGTTGGTTACCTACACGAAGCCACAAAGGACCATTGTTGTAGTCGAGATAAAGAGCTGGCAAGTCGAGCATGTAGTCTTCCTCATTGTGCTCAAAAAGCGAACCTTTACCATCATCCAATGCCATGTTCCGGAATGTTTTTGGACTTCCATAAAAGCCACCGGCGTAAATAGCGGTCTCAGGGGCGGGTCCCTTAACACCCTCATCTCCAAAGAAATCATAGCTCTCAAGGAAATCGTGCTGAGCGTCTTCCCTATAACCACGAATTTTCATGTACCCTTTAATATTAGGCGTGAAACGCGCCTGAATATCAATCTCTGCGCGCGTTGCAAACTGCGTCCAGTCTGGGTCGCGTGGGGTAATATGATTTCGCGACGTGTAAGAGTCGGTTATTACTGACTCAGCAACCGCCGTTCCGCCTGGACCGGCATTGTCCTTGGTAACACCAAGTACTGACAAGTTACTCATATGATTGACGTTTGCCCTACCATTGTATGGCGAGCCCCAATGGGTGTGCATGTTTGCTCCACCCATATTTTTTGATATTTCTTGGCGGAGCATACCCGTTATGCTGAAACTCGGCTCAGCAAAAGCAACCCCCCCAGTAGACGCAACACCAAGTGCCGCTATAACTAAAGTACTTTTTTTAATCATGATATCCTCCCAAATACTCATCAAATCAGAAATTGATAATCTG
>JADHOK010000013.1 GCA_016779015.1 PS1 clade bacterium
TGCCGTAGTGCAGAATGTCGCGTTCATCTGTACCGCGCTCGATAGTAGCCATGTTACCACCAATGGTAATGTTGCCCGAAGAAACGGACAGGCCGACGGCTGTATCTTCTGCTTCAGTCTCACCGGCGTCCTCATCCAGCTCGTTGACGCCGTAAGAAGCTTTCACTTTCATACCACCAATCTTGCCAGAGTATTTGATGCCGTAAGCCGTGGCTTCGCCGGAACCTGTGTCTCTGTAAAGTTCGGTGTCGCCACTTGTGTCGGAAGTGTCCGGAGTAAATGAGTAGGCAAACTGGAAACCGTTCACTTTCGGCGAATAATAGTTGATTTTCAGTGCATCGCCATCAATGCCATCCATCAGAGGCTTATCAAAGTTTGAGACTTTAACGTTGCCGATTTTTCCGGCCCAAGTTTTGAAGTTGTTGTCATAAGTTTTCCAGCCGAAGATTTTCGGCGCGGCAACCTGCTGCTTGTAAGCCGCATTGTTTTCAGCACCGATTTCGACTTTACCGAAACCGCCTTTGACGTAGATGTAGTTCTCGTCAATGTGATCACTTTCTCCAGCGCCTTCTGCTTCCAACTGGACTTGGAAACCAACTTCCAAACCATTATTGGTCTTGCCTTTGCCTTTGAAAATAATCTCAGCGTCATTGTGGATACCGATATCACGCGTATCCAAATTGTCGACGTCTTGGCTGTAAACCACAGCATTGTAGTAACCACCAACGGTAACGGCCATCGGGCCGGCAACTGCAGGCGTTACAAGCAGAGCGGCCGCAGCCGTTCCCATAAGCAACTTATTCATAATTAACTCTCCTAGTTACGCAACGTAAGAGGGGGAAGCCCCCAATACGGCGCAAATATACGGCAATTCGTTTTCGCTAAAACCCTTTAGAGCCCTCTAGCGGGGGAAACGCGCCGGGTCGCGCGGCGATGATGCACGAATGCCACAAAAGCCAGGTTTTTGTAAGAAAACTGCAATATATCTGTCGCGCAGTGTCATATGAAACACGCTTAAACAGTTGATTTTAGGAGTAAATGGTACAGCCTCCCCGAATTGAACGGGGGACCTCTAGATCCACAATCTAGCGCTCTAACCGACTGAGCTAAGGCTGCACCGATGCCGTAAGGGGCCAAAAAAAGCCCTCAGGACGCAGGGAAAATAGTCGCCTTTTGGCGAAAGTGCAAGCGCGTTAGCGCGATTTTGGGTTTGCCGACGGTATTTCTTTGCGCCCGCCGCCAAACCGCGTAAACTACGCCAAATCAGGCCAGCAAGAGGGGTTCTCATGGGCATTAACACACCATCCGATATGGCCGCTGAGCTTTCCATCGGCCCCACAGACCAGAATATGGTGCGGATTTTCGTCGCCTCGGAAGGGGTTGAAATCCCGATGGATTTCCTGCCAGAAGAGGCGCTAGAAATCGCCCGCGAACTGATGGCCGCCGCCGAAGCCTGCAAATCCAAATAAGCACGAACAGATAAAAGACAAAGTGGCGCACGAGGCCGCGCCATTTGCGTTTTGCAATTATCGGCAGAGACGCTATGTTTCGCAAATGATAATGATTTGCATGTGCGAGATGGCCTATGCCAGCTAGTCGACTGTCATCAAATGACACGCGCCACTTGCCTATTTCGGGGCCGAGTATGTGGGGCGTCGCCAGCGCTTTGGCCGCCGCCCTGCCGCTATCGGTGCTTATCGGTCTGGCGTGGCTGGCCGCGCAGCCCGACGCGCCGGTCTGGGGGCATCTCATCGCCAATGTGCTGCCCCAACAAGCCGCGACAACCGCGCTGCTGATGCTTGGCGTCGGCGCGCTGACCGCTTTTATCGGCACGTTGGGAGCGTGGATTGTCACATTTTACCCCATCCCCTTGCGTCGTCTCATCGGCTGGAGCCTGCTGTTGCCGCTGGCCATGCCGACTTATCTGATGGCCTATAGCTATGGCGATTTTCTCGATCAGGCGGGGCCGCTTTATCAGCTTTGGCAGAGCGTCCTGCCGGCCTCGGCCTATCCCGATTTCCGCTCGCTCACCGGCGCCGTCATCCTGCTATCGCTGGCGCTTTATCCTTATGTCTATATCTCGGCGCGCACTGCCTTTGTGCAGCAATCGGCGGTGATGATTGAGGCCGGGCGCACATTAGGCCTAACGCCGCTGGCGTGTTTTCTGCGCATCGGTCTGCCGCTGGCGCGACCGGCGATTATTGTCGGCGTGGCGCTGGTGCTGATGGAATGCATGAACGATATCGGCGCGGTGGAATTTTTGGGCGTCAACACGCTGACGCTCGGCGTCTATGACACTTGGGTGGTGCGCGGCAATCTGGCCGGCGCGGCGCAACTGGCGCTGACGCTGCTGGCTTTTATGGCGCTGCTACTGGCGCTGGAACGCAGCCAACGCGGGGACAGCGCGCATTATCAACGCCAAGGCCGCCGCCGCAACCTGCCCGATTTTCAATGCGGGCGCGCCATGCTTTATGCGATGAGCGGTTTTTGTCTGCTGCCGATTGCCCTCGGTTTTATCCTGCCGGTATTTTTGCTGCTGGCGCATCTGCCCGATGCGAGCTGGCCGGCCGGTCTGACCCGCGCCGCGCTGCATTCGGTGGCGTTGGCCGCTGTCGCCGCCGTGCTGGCTGCCGCTTTGGCGATTGTGCTGGCGTTTGCGGCGCGCAATGGCGGCGCGACGCGGCGCGCCCTCACCCGCATCGCCGCGTTGGGCTATGCCGTGCCGGGCACAGTGCTGGCGTTGGGCATTATGACGGTGCTGGCTTTCTTGGCCGAGGCCAGTCTCGGCTGGCTTGTGCTGAGCGGCAGTGCCGTCGCGCTGGTCATCGTCTATGTGGTGCGGTTTTTATCGCTGTCTTTCGGCACATTGGAGGCGGGCTATACGCAAATCGCGCCGGGGCTCGATATGGCGGCGCGCAGCCTTGGGGCCAATCTCAACGCCACGCTGACGCGGGTGCATATACCGCTTTTGCGCGCGCCTTTGGTCACCGCCATGCTGCTGGTGTTTGTCGACGTGATGAAAGAGCTTCCGGCGACCCTCATTCTGCGCCCGTTCGATTTCGAGACGCTGGCCACCGGGGTTTATACCTATGCCTCGCTGGGGCAGATGGAGGACGCCGCCCTACCGGCGTTGATAATCCTCGCCGTCGGTCTGCTGCCGGTGATTTTGGGCGTTGGGGTCATGGAGCGCCTGCGGCGAAGATAAGAGCGCCTGCGGCGAAGATAAGAGCGCCTGCGGCGAAGATAAGCGCGCCTGCGGCGAAGATAAGCGCGCCTGCGGCGAAGATAAGTGCGCCTGCGGCGAAGATAAGCGCGCCTGCGGCGAAGATAAGTGCGCCTGCGGCGAAGATAAAAGAGCTAAAAGAGCTATTAGCCGGTCTCGGTAAACAGTTCGCGGCCGATTAACATGCGCCGTATCTCGGATGTGCCAGCCCCGATTTCAGCCAGTTTGGCATCGCGCAAATAGCGCCCTACCGGATTATCGTTCACATAACCACTGCCACCCATGAGCTGAATGGCGTCGAGCGCGCATTGCGTTGCATTTTCTGCCGCAAACAAAATCGCTGCCGCCGCATCCTTGCGCGTGGTCTCGCCGCGGTCGCATGCCTGATTGACCGCGTAAACATAAGCCCGCGACGCTGACAGCTTGGTGTACATATCTGCCAGCTTGCCCTGCACCAGTTGAAACGTGCCGATGGATTGGCCGAATTGCTCGCGCTGATGGATATAAGGCAGCACCGTGTCGAGACACGCCTGCATAATGCCCACCGGCCACGCCGCCAGCACGGCGCGCTCATAATCAAGCCCGCTCATCAGCACTTCAACGCCTTGGTTGAGCGGCCCCATGATATTTTCTTCCGGCACTTCGCAATTATCGAACACCAACTCGCCGGTCTCAGAACCGCGATGCCCCAGCTTGTCGAGTTTCTGCGCGCACGAAAAACCTTTGAAATCTTTTTCGATAATAAAAGCGGTAATGCCGCGCGAATGCGCTTCCGGCTCGGTTTTGGCATAGACCACCAATACATCGGCTGACGGGCCATTGGTAATCCAAAACTTGCCGCCATTCAGAACATATCTATCGCCCTTTTTTTCGGCTTTCAGCTTCATCGATACGACGTCAGAACCGGCCCCGGTCTCCGACATGGCGAGCGCGCCTAAATGTTCGCCCGAGACCAGCTTGGGCAAATATTTCTGCTTTTGCGCCTCATTGCCCCAGCGGAAAATTTGATTGATACACAGATTGCTATGCGCGCCGAAAGACAGGCCGACCGAGGCCGAGGCGCGCGAAATTTCTTCCACCGCAATGGCTTGCGCCGTATAGCCCATGGCCACACCGCCATATTCCTCCGACACGGTAAGCCCGTGCAGGCCCAATTCGCCCAGCGGCTGCCATAAGTCGCGCGGAAACGTATCGGTGCGATCGATCTCATCGGCGCGCGGCAGGATTTTGTCATCGACAAAACTGCGCAAGCTATCGCGCATCATATCCAGCTCTTCGCCCAGATTGAATTCGAGCATAGGATAGCTATTGGACAGCATGGCGGCCCCCTTTCAGTGGATACAAAAAGGCCGACGAGTTTCCCCGTCGGCCTGAATGATGATTACTCAGCAGCGACAGCGCCCATGACGGCTTTGGTTTCGAGGAAATCCTCAAACCCGTGCTCGCCCCATTCGCGGCCATTGCCCGATTGCTTATAGCCACCAAACGGTGCCATTGGGTCAGCCCCGGCGCCGTTCAGATGCACATTACCGGTGCGCAATTGATTGGCCACTTCGGCAGCACGCTCGGTGCTGCCTGCTTGCACATAGCCCGACAGGCCGTAAACCGTGTCATTGGCAATTTCGATGGCTTCTTCTTCGCTATTGTATTTCAGAATAGACAGAACCGGCCCGAACACTTCTTCGCGCGCAATGGTCATATCATTGGTGACGTTGGCGAAAATGGTCGGCTTGACATAGTAACCGGCATTGAGGCCGTCCGGCTTGCCAGTGCCACCGGTAACCAACTCGGTGCCCTCATCAATAGCGGTCTGAATCAGCCCTTGGATTTTCTCGAACTGCACTTCGCTGACCACCGGACCGATGGTTGTGTCATCTGCATTCGGGTCACCGACTTTCACTTGCTCGGCGGCCGCTTTGGCGATTTCCACGACCTCGTCATGGCGGTCGGCAGGCACCAGCATGCGGGTCGGCGCGTTGCACGACTGACCGGAATTCATAAAGCAGCTTTGCACACCGGCCGCTACAGCCGAGTTGAAGTCGGCATCATCGAGGATGATATTGGCCGATTTACCGCCCAATTCTTGGGCCACGCGCTTAACGCTATCGGCCGAGCTTTTGGCCACGGCGATACCGGCGCGGGTCGAACCGGTAAACGACATCATATCGATATCCGGATGCTGCGACATGGCTTCGCCGACGATCGGACCGTCGCCATTGACCAGATTAAAGACGCCCGCCGGAACCCCGGCCTCGTCAAGAATTTCAGCCCATAGAGCGGCGTTCAAAGGGGCCACTTCAGACGGTTTGAGCACCATGGTGCAGCCTGCCGCCAGCGCCGGCGCGACTTTACACGCAATCTGATTGATCGGCCAATTCCACGGCGTAATCAGACCGCATACGCCGACCGGTTCTTTGCGGATAAGCGTCGTGCCTTGGGTTTTTTCAAATTCGTAATTTTCGAGTATGCCGCGTACCGTGCCCAAATGCGCCAAACCCATAGCCGCTTGCGCGGCTTTTGAGAGCCACATGGGCGCGCCCATTTCGGCGGAGATGGTTTCGACCACTTCGTCGTAGCGGTTTTGATAAGCCGCCATAATCGCGTCCAACAGGTCGAGACGTTCTTTGACACTGGTCTGCGAGAAACTGGGAAAAGCTTTCTTGGCCGCAGCAACCGCTTTATTCAAATCCTCGGCATTGCCCATCATAATTTGACCGATGACTTGCTCATTGGCCGGATTGATGACGTCAAAAGGTTTTGGATCAACCGGATCCACCCACTGACCGTCAATGTAGAATTTCAAGCAATTTTCCATGTTTATCTCCCTCATAGAACTAGCGTTGATTGAAGCAAATTTTAGGCCCCGCGTGCAAACGGAATCTTGTCGCGCTTAACTTTTTAAATGGTCGGCCAGCCCATAGACGTGGTCTTGTAAATGGCGCGCCAATTTTTGGGGCGGCAAATGCGGCTCCAGCGCCGGATAATCCATCACCTCGCCGATCACCATATCGAGAGGCGAGCCGATGCGACGGCGCACTTCGTGGAAAATCAGCGCGACGCGCATGGCATAGCTTAAATGGCTGGCAATGTGGAATAGCTGCGAGTTCTGGCCGTCAAAATAGACCGGCAGCACCGAGGCTTGGGTGCGGCGCACCAATTGCCCGACCAGCGGTGCCCATGGTTCTTCGCACGCCTGACGCGAAAACATTTTAGGCGTCGTGGCAATGGCACCGGACGGGAACACAATCACCACCCCGCCTGCATCCAAATGCTGGCGCGCCAACTTGCGCGAGTTCAGATTGGTCTCCAGCGCTTCGCGCGTCGGCTCAAAATCGACCGGCAGAACATGGTCGCTCATTTCGCGAGCGCGGCACAGCACGCTATTGATGAGAATTTTGAAATCTTTGCGCTTTTGCGCCACCAACCAACAAATGACAATGCCGTCAAGCACGCCATAAGGATGATTGGCCACCACCACGAGCGGGCCACTTTCGGGCACATTATCCAGCGACCCGGCATGGATGCGCAGGTCGAGCTGCAGGCGCTTAATGGCCTCGCCCCAAAAACTTTCAAGCGGCAGGCCTTGGCTTTGGTAATCGAGATAAAGTTTCTTCAAATGCGGTTGACCGCTCAGTTTTTCAACTGTGCGAATGGCCAATATACGCCCCAGAGAATGAGCTTCTGATGCATAGGAAAATTCATCAAGCAACGCGTGACGCACGACAGACCTCCGAAGCAGATTGTGACCAAATTATAACAAATGACGCGGCGTCGCCAGCGCTGTCACATAATTTTATTGTTTTGTGCTCGCTGCCCTCGATAGCGTCAAAATCGGCATTATCGGGTTGCGACGCCGGCCCCATAATCTCTCGAAGATGGATAATGTCGCTTGCGTAGAGGTCGACGTCGGGCTTCAGGAGGAACTCCCTGTCAAGGTCCCTCAATTTCCCCTGAGCCGCGCAAAGGACTTTCATTTTGTCCTTTGTGCCAACCTCGCGCCCTTATTATCCGGCACCTTAGGTCGACAGGGCTCTTTGAATTTCATGCGTTAGCAGCCAGATGCGGTCGCGCCCCCAGCACGAAAATAATTCGCGGCCACTATCATCGAGCAGGCGATAGCTGGGCACACCCCATAAGTCAGACCGCATCATTTGCTGGCGGTTTTCTTCAGCCCAGACTTCCCAATCCTTATTGTCGACAACCTCGCTAGCCGCTTGCCAATCCAATCCGGCGCGTTCGCAAACCTTTTGCATACCGCTATCACTGCCGGCATCGACACCCTCGGACCAGCTTAAATCGGTAAAAGCTTTCAGCAATTCACCGCCTTTGCCGCCTTGCGCTTCGGCCCAAGCAAACAGCGAATAGACGCGCCGCACCGGCGTGCCCACCGGGTCTTTAATTTTGCCGAACGGAACCCCGATGCGGTCGGCCTCGCGCTTGGTATCGGCCAGAATGTAGAAACCTTTTTTCGGCGGCACCGGCAGATTGCGCATCACCATGGGCAGCACCGGCCGGACTTTCAAATCGACCGGATAATGGTTCGGCAGGTCCAACGTCTCAGCCATGGAGATGGCCGTATAGGGGCTGCGTGCCGAGGGGTAAAACTCCACCGTCAGGCGACGCCTGCTGCTCGGCGTCGCCATGAATTCCGGTCGCGTCTGGAAATGACACAATTGACGGCACCCGCTTAAAAGCAAACCCGCCTCAGCCAATCGCTCCTCCAGATAAGGCAGTCGGTCAACCCCCCAATACCATTCACCTTCAAAGAAAAAAGTTGCGCCGAGATAATGTCCAAGCTGCGCACGCAGGTTTGTGCCCTCGGTAAAGATATGCTCGGTCTGGTCGTCCGACACCATGGCGGTGCGGTCAAGCTGATCGGTATCATCGTTCCAATAGGCCGTGCCGATTTCGGCGGCTGCCTTAACCAAATTGCTCGACGCCGCAAGCGAGCGTCGCGCCAGCTTCAGACTGGCATCGGATGGCTGCTGCCCCGGGTCTTTGAATTGAAGGTTGTGAAACGGCGCAATTTTTGCGGCATCGCGGCGGCCATAAATTTGCAGCGCCAGACGCTCAGGCGCGGCGTCGTCCTCCGGCTCATTGACCAGCATGACTTTAAGCTCAACATCGTAGCGCGTCTGCAGTTCGGGCAACATTTGCGCCGTCAGCTGGCTATACGGGTCGTCGGGCTGGTGAAAATACAGCAATTGCGGACGCTGTCCGGCCAGTCGCCGTGTCAGGCCTTTGAAATTTCGGCGCAGCTTTTGCAGACGTCTCGACGTCAGGACAGCAGCAAATATTTTTGGAATAGGTCTCGGTGCCATGGCAATTTCCTCTTTTGGCGATAAATTGGCGAGACCACCAAGCTTTGTCAATCACTTGATGCAGCCGCATCGGCCTCGCTTGCTTTACTTTTCCTTGACTGTGGGGCAGTTCGAGCCAATTTGTCGAGCATGGCCATGCGTAAAAAATCCGACCTGCCGCAAAAAGATTGTCTCGCTTGCGGACGCCCATTTGCCTGGCGAAAAAAATGGGCGCGCGATTGGGAGAATGTGCGCTATTGCTCAGAACGTTGCCGCCGCCAAAAGGGTCCCGCGCATGACGGATAAACCGCTTATTTTAGTGTTGGGCGATCAGCTATCCCCGCATCTGTCGAGCCTGGCCGCCGCGCCCGAGGCCCCGATACTGATGGCCGAGCTGGCCGAAGAAGCGTCTTACGTGCGCCACCACCGGCAAAAAATCGCATTGATATTCTCCGCCATGCGACATTTCGCAGAGACCCTGAAAGACCAAGGCCGCGCCGTCACCTATCTCAAATATGGCGAGACCGGCGGCGTTGACAGCTTCGCCGATGCGCTGCGCCTGCTGATAAAGCGCGATGGCATTACGCGTCTTCTGGTCACCGAGCCGGGCGAATGGCGCCTCATGCAGGAAATGCAAAACTGGGCTGAGAGCCTCGCCATCGCGGTCGAGATAGTGCCCGATACCCGCTTTCTCGCCACCCATGCCGAGTTTGAGACTTGGGCTGAAGGCAAAAAACAACTCCGCATGGAATT
This sequence comes from PS1 clade bacterium, assembly GCA_016779015.1. Lineage (GTDB taxonomy): Bacteria > Pseudomonadota > Alphaproteobacteria > RS24 > RS24 > UBA8337. Next base: position 9,277 of record JADHOK010000013.1, read on the forward strand.
CTTCTACCGCGAGATGCGCCGCAAAACCGGCCTGCTGATGGACGGCGATGAACCGCTGGGCGGGCAATGGAATTACGATGCTGACAATCGAAAAAAACTGCCCAAAGACCATGCGCCGCCGCCGCGCCTGCACTTTGCCCCGGACGCTGTGACCGAAGACGTGCTGGCATTGGTAGCGCGCCATTTCGGCAATCATGTCGGCAGGCTGGATAATTTTGCTTGGCCCGTCACGGCGGCGCAAGCGGAACAACAATTCGCCCATTGGCTCGATTTCTGTCTGCCACATTTCGGCGATTATCAAGATGCTATGAAAACCGGTGAGGCGTTTGTCTATCACGGGCTGGTCGGGGCCAGCATCAATATCGGTCTGCTCGACCCGCTCAAAGTCTGTCAGGCGGTCGAGGCGCGCTACCATAGCGGCCAAGCGCCGCTCAATGCAGTGGAGGGGTTCATCCGACAAATATTAGGATGGCGCGAATTTATCCGCAGTCTTTACTGGCTGAAAATGCCCGATTACGCCGATAGTAATTTCTTCGACCATGACCGTGCCTTGCCCGATTTTTATTATAGCGGCGAGACCGACATGGCCTGCATGCGCGAAGCGATTGGCGCGACCGTGACCCATGCTTACGCGCATCACATCCAACGTCTCATGGTGACCGGCAATTTCGCGCTGCTGGCCGGCATTGCCCCGGCCGCCGTCAATCGCTGGTATCTCGAAGTCTATGCCGATGCTTTTGAATGGGTGCAACTCCCCAACACGCATGGCATGGCGCTGTTCGCCGATGGCGGTTTGGTCGGCTCCAAACCTTATGCAGCCTCGGGTGCCTATATCAATCGCATGTCCGACCATTGCAGCTCATGCACCTATAACGTCAAACAAGCGCATGGCGACACGGCCTGCCCGTTCAATTATCTGTATTGGGATTTCATGATACGCCATCGCGACAAACTCGGCGGCAATCCGCGCATGGGCATGGTCTATCGCAATCTCGACAAAATGGATGACGCAAAGCGCGACGGCGTCATCGCCAGTGCCAAAGAATTTCTGCAAAAACTGTAAAGAGTGAAATGTCATGAGTGAAACGCCCAGCTTGCCGACCTTGCCAATGGAGGCGCTGTCTCTGTCGATTACTCAATATGTCGTATGCGCCAAATGCGCTGACGAATTGGCGACGCTGGAGCCGCCGCAAAGTCTGCAAGAATACGCGGCGATGGATGTCGGCTTTACCGATTACGGCGTGCAAGTATGGTGCCGCCGCCACAAGGCCAATATTGTGTATATTGATTTTCAGGGGCAAAAACTGCCGGCCGATTTCCGTCGTCTGGAAACCAGCTAGGCCGGCACTTCCGCGCCGTCCCAAGCAAATACTTTACCGCTATCCGCGGGCGTTAAACCGTCAATGACATTGAGCAAATAGCCCGCCGCTTGGGGCGGGGTAAATAATTTTCCCTCGGCGACATTGCCCTGAAACGGGGCCGAAAGCGCGCTATCCACCGTGCCCGGATGCAAGCCGACAATAATCTTTTGCCGGTCGCGCCGCGCCGTCTCTATGGCGGCGTTTTTGACAATCATATTTTGCGCCGCCTTAGCCGCGCGATAGCTGGTCCAGCCGCCGAGGCGATTATCCGATATCGACCCGACCCGCGCCGACAGATGCGCCATCACAGCTTTTTCCTGCCGCGCCAATAATGGCAAAAAATATTTGCCGATAAGCGCCGGGCCGATGGCATTGACGGCCAGCACCCGCGCCATAGCGGCAGCCGAGATTTGCTTCATGGCCTTTTCCGGTTGCACCTCATCATCGTGCAATAAGCCGGTGGCATTGATGACCAAATGCAGAGGGCCGACGGCTTTTTCAGCCTCGGCCAATGACGCCAAAGCGCCCTCATCGGTGATGTCAATATCGGCCCGCGTTAAGCCGGTAACCGTGCAGCGCCCGCTCAAGGCCTCAGCAAAAGCTGCGCCCAGCCCCCCGCGCGCACCAAAAACAAGGGCGCGGAAATCATCTGGAAAACTTGCAAGCAATTGGGTCATGTCCACCATATAGGGCGGCAGAGGATAGCGACTATAAAATTCCGCGCAGCGCAATCAGCCGGTCTTTCAACCCCGCTTCGTCAAAATCCACCGCCGCGCCGACACCCCAAACCGGGGCCGGCCAGGCCGCGTCATCCTGGTGGCGCGCAATCACATGCACATGCAATTGCGCCACCATATTGCCCAAAGCCGCAATGTTCATCTTGTCGGCGCGGGTCAGCGCTTGCAATCTTTGCGCGCTTTCTTGCGCCGTGGTGAACAAGGCGCGCGCCGCCACATGGGGCAGGTCGAACCATTCCACCGCGCCCTCAATTTCCGGCACCAGCACCAGCCAGTGATAACGCGCATCGCGCATCATGCGGATATCAATGGCCCCGCGCTTGGTCACACAAACCGTGTCGGCGGCCAGCCGCGCATCCAATTCAAACGCCATCGGGTCTAGCCGAGCGCCGCGTCGGAGACAAACGGATTGGTCTTTTTTTCCGCATCAAAAGTCGATGTCGGCCCGTGGCCGGGGATGAAAGTAATGTCCAGCCCCAGCGGCCACAGGCGTTGGGTGATGCTGTCGATCAATTGCTGATAATCGCCTTTGGGAAAATCGGTGCGGCCAATCGAGCCTTGAAACAGCACATCGCCGACCATCGCCACTTTGTCATCGCTTTGCACAAACACCACATGACCGGGCGTGTGGCCGGGGCAATGCACCACGTCAAAGCGGGACCCGGCGACGTCGACCGTATCGCCATGCTCCAGCCATTGGTCGGGCTCAAACGCCAAGGCTTCGGGGAAACCATATTGCGCCGCCGCTTCCGGCATGCCGTCGATCCAGAATTTGTCATCCTTATGCGGGCCGATAATCGGAATGCCGCGCTCATCTGCCATGGCTTTCACCGAACCGGCATGGTCAAGATGACCATGGGTGACAAGAATTTTTTCAATCTCAATGCCCTGCTCGTCGATGAATTTATTGAGCAATTGCAGGTCGCCGCCGGGGTCAACAATGCCGCCCTTTTTGGTCTCTTCGTTCCAAAATACGGTGCAGTTTTGCTGAAACGGCGTCACCGGAATGATTTGATAGCGCAGCATAAGCGTCTCCCTTTTTTCGTGCAGGAGCGTAAAAGTTTTTGCCGCAAATTTCAAATCACCCTAGGTTTTAAACTGTCTTTAACAAACGAAAGGAGGTGATCCATTGTCTAGTGAACGGAAGTATTTGAGGTTTCAAATCTGGTGTTTAAGTGTGGACGTGGAGCAACCTTCGGGTCCATCAGCACACGATAATAATTAAGGATTGGCCTTAAATCCAATCACGACTCCAAATTTCGGAGGGGGCGTCTGCTTTGCAGGCGCCCTTTTTCTTGCCTATAAGCAGGCATGGAAGTTTTTCTCGGCATTGATCTGGGCGCCAGCGCGTTGAAAGCCTGCCTCATCGGAGGCGATGGGAAAACCGTGGCGCGCGCCCGCGCCGATTATGCCACCGCCCATCCCCAACCCGGCATGAGCGAACAAAACCCCGCCGATTGGCGCGCCGCGCTGCTGGCTGCCTTGGGCCAATTGGCGAAAACCACCGACCTTGAGGGCGTTCAAGCCATCAGCTTTTCAGGTGGCGCGCATATCGGCGTGCTCTGCGATGGCGACGGCGCACCGCTGCACCCGGCGATAATGTGGAGCGACCAACGCGCCCATGAGGAAGCCGCACAACTGGCCGCTGACGGCAAGGTCGCGGCACTGGCCGGCAACGCCCCCAATGCAACATGGACGCTGCCGCAGCTTATCTGGCTCAAAACCCACAAGCCCAACATCATTGCGGCGACGCAAAAACTCTTTTTCGCCAAAGACTGGATGGCCGCACAACTCACCGGCGCGCATGTTAGCGATGCCAGCGAGGCGGTCGGCAGTCTGATGAGTGACTTGGAGGGCAACTGGCACGACGACCTTACCGCAATGAGCGGCCTCACGCCCGCCGCGCTGCCCAAAATCATTCCCATAGGGGCGCAAGCCGGCACGGTGAGCGATGAAGCCGCCGCCGCCTTCGGTCTGCCGCGTGTGCCGGTCTATCAGGGGGCTATCGACACGTCGATGGAATGGCTGTGCGCCGCACCGCTCGACAAACACACCGCCACGCTCAAATTGGCTTCGGCGGGGGTGATTTCTTTTACCACGGCGGCGGCGACACGCTTTCCGCCGGTCTCATATTATCCGCATGTGCTGGACGGGCTGTCCTATCACGCCGCCGGAATGAGCGATTGCATGGGGGCGCTTGATTTCGTCCGCACAAATTTCACCCCAAAGCTTGATGCTCGCGCTTTCGAGACCGCCGCCGCGCACGCCCCGGCCGGCGCTGATGGAGTGTTTTTCTTTCCTTTTTTATCGGGTGCGCGGGCCCCGTTCTGGGATGCCGCGCTGACCGCCGAGATGCGCGGCCTGACGCGCGCGCACGACCAAAGCGCCATTGCCCGCGCCGCTTATGAAGGCGTCGGCCATGTGCTGAGCGCGATTTGGCACGATATGACCGATAAGCTGGGGCATCGGCCCGATGCGCTGCACCTGCTTGGCGGCGGCGGCCATAGCGATTTTTTCTGCCAAATGCTGGCCGATATGCTGGGGGTGACGCTGCGGCGGGGGGGCGAGACCGATTGCGCTTTTGCCACCGCTTTATTCGCCGCTGCCGTGCATAGGGGCGAGAAGCCCGATCTATTGGCCCACGCCGCCTATGCTGCGAATGGCCAATTTACCCCTGACAAAGCCGCCCATTCGGTCTATGCTCGATTGCATGAGGGCTTTATGGCGCGCTTCGCCGACAGCTCATATGAACCATCAGAGGAGTGAACCGATGGAAAACCGTATTAATTTGAAGGTTGAAAACCATATCGCGCACGCGCATCTCATTCGCGGCGATAAAATGAACGCGCTCGATGCCGAGATGATGGACGCGCTGATCGAATGCGGCGAACGCATCAAAGCCGATAACAGCATCCGTGCCGTTGTTCTGTCGGGCGAAGGACGCGCTTTCTGCGCCGGTCTCGATATGGGCAATTTCGCCAAAATGGCCGAAGGCGGCGATGCCGGCGTTACCGATGGCAAACAGCGCCAAAAGCTCGTTGAGCGCACACATGGCCTGGCCAATCGACCGCAAAAAGTGGCTTTCACTTGGCGCGAGATCGAAGTGCCGGTTATCGCTGCGGCGCAAGGTTTTGCGCTGGGCGGTGGTTTCCAATTGTTTATGGGCGCCGATATGCGCTACGCCGCGCCGGGCACCAAATTTTCAATTATGGAAAGCCGCTGGGGGCTGGTGCCGGATATGGGCACAACCCATGTGATGGCCCGTGTCGCGCGCGAAGATATCGTCAAAGAACTGGCTATGACGGCGCGTATTTTTGAAGCCGATGAGGCCTATGAGCACGGCTTTTTGACCCGCATCTGCGACAATCCGATTGAGGCGGCGATGGAAACCGCAACCGCCATTGCGGCGCGCAATCCGGACGCCATTCGCGGCACCAAGCGCCTGTTCAACGAACCGGCTGACCGCTTTGTCGCCGACACATTATTGCTGGAAAGCGCCTTGCAGGACGACATTATCGGTTGTCCCAATCAGGTCGAAGCGGTGAAAGCCGAGTTGGAAGGTCGCGCGCCGGTTTATGCCGACCCGAAAGAGACCAAAAAAGCAGCCGAATAGGTTAACTGCCGAGACCCGACAGACGGTCGAGCAGCCAGTAAACCGATATACTGCCCATTAAAATCAAGGGCGCTTGCACCAGACCCGAGGTCAGTGCCGGCGCCCTTTCTGCTTGCGCTGCAATAAGCGGCTTGGCGATGCGGATGAAAATCAACGTTGCCGCAACGACCAGCAACTGCCCGACTTCCAGCCCGATATTGAACAGCGCCAGCGCCATCCATTCAACGTCACGCGGCAGGCCGATCTCACCCAGCACACCGGCAAAGCCGAAACCGTGCAGCAGGCCAAAACCGAACGCCATGAATTGCGGGTAGCGCGCCGCCAGCGCCGAGCGCTGCTCGACCGGTCGCACCAACTCTATGGCAACAAATAAAATCGACAGGGCGATAATCGCCTCGACAACACCTACCGGCGCACTGACCCGTCCCAGCATAGACAAAGCCAAGGTCAGCGAATGCGCCACGGTGAAAGCGGTGATGACATAGACCAACTTGCGCCAGCCGTGAACCAGCAGGACCAGTCCCAGTACAAATAAAATATGGTCGGGCCCGAACGCCAAATGTTCGACACCAAGGCCGAAATACGCCATCAAAAACGTACCACCGCCGGCAAAAACCTGCACCGGCGCATCCGCCTTCAGGCGCAAGCTATGCCGCGTGCCGTCAATGGTCGCCAATTGCACCAGCACATCGGTGATGGTGCGTTGCAGCCCTTCAACGCCAATCGACCGGCCGAACAGACCGCCTTCACAAGCAAGCTCGAAGCGCTCCACCAGCGCGCCCGGTTGGCGGCGCATCCGGCTATCGCCCAAGCGGCTGCAATTTTCGGGAAACACCGGCCGCAACCCCAGACCGGCCACCGCCGCCACACCGGCGCTGCGCACCGGCTGCTTCCAAATAATGTCAAAACGGTCGCGGCTGGTTTCGGTAATCTCGATATAACCGGGCCGCACCTCATGCGCCTGCGCCGTATTATGCGGCGGCATAACAACCAACAAGCCAGACAAAGCTGCCAACAGCAAACGCATGTTTACTGCTCGTCCTCGACCGGCACCAATTTGACCTCATATTGCGTGCGCAATATGCGCCACGCCTCGGCCAGTGCTTTTTGTCGCTCAGCTTGCTGATAATCGCGGGCGACACGCTCAATAATCGGCTCGAATTCAGCCACTGTCGCCTGATGCCGCGTATCGATTTTAACGACATGCCAGCCAAAAGCCGACTGCACCGGCCCACGCCACGCGCCTGCCTTTTCAGCAAACACAGCGGCAGCAAATTGTGTGCCCATGAGGCGCGACAACTCGGTCTCGCTCTGGCGGGTAAATTCGCGGTTGAGCATGAAAGGCTGGCCGCGCTCCTGCCAATTATCGTCATTTTTTGCGAGCGCCGTTTTCAGCTTCTTGGCCTGCGCCTCGTCGTCGACAAATACATGCCGCCAGCTCAGCGTCTCAGGCGCGTTATAGCGTTCCAGATTATCGTCAAAGAAAGTTTTGAGGACGGCCTCATCGGGCAGTGTCTCGTCCATATCATCGGCCATCATGAACTCGACTTTTTGCGCCAGTCGCCGCCGAATAATCACATCATCCGTATCGAGCCCCAGCCGCGCCGCTTCGCGCACCAGAATTTCCTCACGAATATACCCCTCGATAAGGGCGTCAAGCTCGCGCGCATTGGGCCGCCTTTGCGTCTGACCTTCCCATTGCGCCACCAGTTTTTCGACCAATGGCAGGTCAATGCTGATGACTTTTGTGTCACGCGCTTGCAAAAGACGGTCGGCACCAAACAGTGCCAAGCCAACTACCACAAACCAAATCAGCCGATCTTGAGCCAGCTTACGCAACAAATGCGGCATATGGCTCTAATGCTCCAACCAAATCGGCGAAGACCAAGCGCGCTCCTGAATGGTCGCTTCCAATGCCGGGTTCGGCGCGGTACCGGCGCGCAGCGCATCCCAAGTTGACCAGCGGCAGGTCGGATTTTCCAGAACCCGCACATAATAAAACGCGTTCTCGCCGGCCTTATAATCGGGGTCCTGCCAATGCGCTTTCAACTCACCCTCGCCGGTATCGGCGCTATGGGTGCAGGAGCTGATATCGACTTTGGCATTATTATCGGGGCAGCGATTTGTGTCGGGGTCAACCGCAGCACCACCGGCGCAAGCCGCGTCATAGACTTTTTCATGCGTCTTGCCATCGTCATCGATCCAGCCTTTGACCATTTGCAGACGTTGTAGCGGTGCCGAGCCCGGGTCACGCGTCGCCCATAGCAAAAAGTCTGGCGCACGGCCGCTCCGCGCTTTCATATCGGCGCCCATGGGCACGCCGCGCGCATAAGCTTTACGCACCATTTGCGGGTCGTCGAGCAGGCGCGCGTCAAAGCCATAACCGCCAAACAGACGCACTTTCAGGCGTGGGCCACTGGTCGCAAAAACCTCTTTGCGCCGCATCGCATCAAAGATGGAATTGCGCGTATTCTCCTCGGCCCAAACACCGGCCAGACCCGATGCGCCCCAGCTTGACCATTGCATGTGCAAATAGCCGGGTGCCGGATTGCGCCCGGGCGCACCGGTGCGTTGCGCTTCCGGCGTATTCATTTGCCGCCACCAATTTTGTATGCGGAAGATTTGCGCGTAAAAACGCTGCGTCCACGTCAGGCGCACGGCACCGCGCAGACGGCCATTGCCATCCACCGCGCCGATTTTCGACCAATAATCATATTCGTCAAAAGCACCGGCCGAGACATGCGTGTCGGAGGCTGAGATAAGACCGAATTTATAAGGATTGCCTTTGCCCTGTGCCTGCATTTCCAGTCCGCGGCGATAGGCTTGGCGCACATAAGAACCATCCGTCGCGCTATTTTTCCACGTGGCGATTTGATAGGGCATGATTTCAAACGAAGCCCATTCATCGTTTGGACTTTGCAGCGGGTGCGTCTCCGATGTGCCTTTCACCTGAGATATTTCGACAATCGGCTCATTGCGCATGCGCATGGCCGAATAATCGGCATCGATATCGTTGCCTTCGTAGGTTTTCTCGGCGAACATATAGCCGTCTGAACCGTTTGAGTTATGCGGAATGGCAAGGGAATCCATGCCTTGCGCGCGCAGACTATCCATCCAGCGCCAGAGATTTTCCGGATTCATAGAGATAAGCCGCGAAAAAGGTTCGTTCGGCGCATCGCCTTTAAAAATCACATTGCGGTGCAGGTTCTCAAACGTCTCCTGCGACGAGGTATATTCATAACCGATAAAAGTGGTGAACTTGCCCGGCTCATTATGGCGCTCAGCCGATGCCTTAATTTCAGCCCAAGTATCGCGGACAATATCCATATCCAACAGGTCGTCTTCAACTTGCTGGCCAAGATAAGGCAGCAAGCCGCCAAACGCCACGCGGCGCTCGGTGGCCGTCTTGGCATTGCGCAGACTGGTCGCGAGGCGGTGCCCTGCCACCGAACTATCGGGGTCGAACATGGCCGGTACCATGCCGAGATAGGCGGCGTGGTCGGTCACCGCTTGGAAATCAAGCGGCACGCGGATTTTCATATCAAATCCCAGCGGGTGGGTGATCGCCTTGCCCTTGGCAAATTCATAAGCCGCATCAGGACCATTGCGATTGCCGAAAATAAACGCGTCAAAAGACAAATTCGTGTGCAAATGCGTTTCACCGAACATAGCGCGACGGTCTTCCGGCCCGGCCAAGGCACCGTGCGGTGCCAGCATTGCAAATGTCGCGGCCACAGCCATTATTTGTTTTCTTATTGTCATGAAATCCTCCCCTATGGTCGAAATAATGCCCCATGAGCGATGACAAAACAAGCAGAACACGGATTGAAACCTCTCCGTTTAAAGCGTTAAGCTTTGACGTCAATCGGCGCGGGGGGATTTATGCGTTTCAAAGAGATTTATCAAAACTGGGCGTCAGCGCCGGAGGATTTTTGGGCGCAAGAGGCCGCCCGCCTCGACTGGCAGACCCCGCCCACGACCATTTTCGAGGCCGATGAGAGCGGCGACCGCTGGTATCCCGATGGCGAGATGAACACCTGCTATAATTGCGTCGACCGTCACGTGCTGGCCGGCCATGGCGCGCGCCCTGCTTTCATCCATGACAGTCCGATCACCGCAACCGGAAGTGAGACCAGCGCCAAGACGCAAATCAGCTATGCCGAATTGCTCGATCGGGTGGAAGTGGTCGGCGCCATGATGAGCGATAAAGGCGTCACAAAAGGCGACCGCGTGATTATTTACATGCCGATGATACTCGAGACCGCCATTGCGGCTTTGGCCTGCGCGCGCATCGGTGCCATTCATTCCATCGTCTTTGGCGGTTTCGCGGCAGCCGAGCTGGCGACGCGTATCGACGATGCGACGCCCAAGCTCATCCTCGCCGCCTCGTGCGGGTTGGAGCCGGGCCGCATTGTCGAATACAAACCGTTGCTCGACGGGGCCATCGAACTGGCCGCGCATAAGCCCGAAACGGTGATTATGTGGCAGCGCCCGCAAAACTCGGCACCGCTGATGGAGGGCCGCGATTTTGACTGGCAGGCACTGGAAGCCGAAGCCCGCGCCGCCGACAGGCGCGCCGCTTGCGTCCCCGTCGCCGCCACCGACCCGCTTTATATTCTCTACACATCCGGCACCACCGGCATCCCGAAAGGCGTGGTGCGCGACAATGGCGGGCATTTGGTGGCGCTCAGTTGGGCGATGGAAAACATCTACAATATAGCGCCCGGCGAGGTGTTTTGGTCGGCCTCCGATTTCGGCTGGGTGGTCGGGCACAGTTTCATTCTTTACGGGCCGCTCGCCATTGGCGCGACCAGTGTGATTTATGAGGGCAAACCAATAGGCACGCCCGACGCCGGGGCTTTCTGGCGGGTGATTTGTGAGCATAAAGTGAAAGCGCTGTTCACCGCGCCGACAGCGTTTCGCGCCATCAAAAAAGAAGACCCTGACGGCAAGCTGGTCGCAAATTATGATATGAGCGGTTTCAAGACCCTGTATCTGGCCGGCGAGCGCGTTGACCCCGACACGATTAATTGGGCCGAGGCAGCGCTTGGCGTGCCGGTGATCGATAATTGGTGGCAGACCGAAACCGGTTGGCCGATTTGCGCCAATCCGGTTGGTATCGAATTGCTGCCCATCAAAAAAGGCTCGCCCAGCCTTGCCATGCCGGGCTATAAGCTGGCCGTGCTGGACGAAGGCGGCAAGCCGTTAGGGGCCAATGAGACCGGTTCCATTGTCATCAAATTGCCGATGCCGCCCGGCTGCTTGCCAGGTCTTTGGCAAAACCGCGAAGGTTTCGAAAGCGCTTATCTGGAGGATTATCCGGGCTATTATAAAACCGGCGATGCAGGCTTTCTCGATGAAGACGGTTATCTTTACGTCATGTCGCGCACAGACGACATTATTAATGTGGCGGGCCACCGCCTCTCCACCGGCGCGATGGAGGAAGTGCTGGCCGCGCATGCCGATATTGCAGAATGCGCTGTCTTGGGCGTCCATGACCCGATTAAAGGCGAAGTGCCACTGGGCCTTTTGGTTTTCAATGACGGTGTCAATCGCCCCGATGAGGAGATTATCGCCGAGGCGATAAAATTGGTGCGCGATGAAATAGGCCCGGTCGCCGCTTTCAAATTGGCACTGCGCGTAGCGCGGCTGCCGAAAACCCGCTCGGGCAAAATCCTGCGCGGCACAATCCGCAAAATCGCCAATGCCGAGGACTGGCAAATGCCCGCCACCATTGACGACCCCGCCATATTGGATGAAGTCGCTGAAGGCCTCAAAACCATCGGCTATCCGAAGCAAGCCTAGAGGAGAATAAAGTGGAAGAATTGGTCACTGTCGAGCATGGCGACGGCTATGCTGTCGTCACCCTCAACCGCCCCGAGGCGATGAACGCGCTTTCGGCTGCCCTGCGCACCCAACTGGCTGCCACCATCGACCGATTGGAGGCCGATGCACAGACCCGCGTCATGATATTGACGGGAGCCGGTGAAAAAGCTTTCACCGCCGGTCTCGACCTCAAAGAGATGGGCGCCCAAGAAGGCGGCGGGCCGGCACTGGCCATTGCCAGCGATGATCCGGTGGAGGCCATGGGGCGTTTTTCCGGCCCGATAATCGGTGCCATTAACGGCGTCGCCATTACCGGCGGTTTTGAAATGGCGCTGGCTTGCGACGTGCTCATCGGCACGCCCAATACGCGCTTTGCAGACACCCATGCCCGCGTCGGCATTATTCCGGGCTGGGGGCTGAGCCAGAGGTTGATGCGCCTTATCGGCGCGTCGCGCGCCAAGGAAGTGTCGCTGACCGGCAATTTCGTCTCGGCCGAGCAAGCGCTCGATTGGGGGCTTATCAATCATATTGTCGCGCCTGACGAACTGCTCGACAAAGCGCGCGGGCTGGCCAATGACATGTTGTCTTGCGTGCCGGAAACGCTGGCCGGCTAAAAAGCGCTGATGGATGACGGCTTTGCCCTGAGTTTTGGCGAAGGCATGACGCTTGAACAAAAGCGCAGCAAAGCGGCCAATGGCCAAGTTGGAGCCGACCAAGTGGAAGCGCGCCGCGAAGCCGTTCAACAACGCGGCCAAAGCCAAAAATAGGAGCAAAATCAATGAGTAACGACCCCCGCATGATGCCCGCCAAAGCGCATTATAATGGCTGGCGCGACCCCGATAGTGTGCGCTGGCATTTGCGCAATATGTCCACCCTACCGGCTCTGATTATGCCGCGCGGCGATAAAATGTTTGAGCTGAAAACCGGCAGTGAGAAAGATGTCGAAAATTTTTCTTATGACTATCGAGGCCGCACACTGACGCTGGGCGAAGCGATGCGCGATGATTGCATTGATGGCTATATGGTGGTGCAAAATGGTGAGGTGCTGTTTGAGCGCTATTACGATAATTTTCGCGCCCACGACCACCATATTTGGTTTTCCATGACCAAGTCACTCATCTCGACCACTTTCGGTATTGCGCAGGCCGAGTTCGGCATTGATGAGACCAAAACACCGGCCGACTATATTCCCGAACTGGCCGATAGCATCTTCGCCAA
>JADHOK010000014.1 GCA_016779015.1 PS1 clade bacterium
TGGATGAGGACGCCGGTGAGACTGAAGCAGAAGATACAGCCGTCGGCCTGTCCGTTTCTTCGGGCAACATTACCATTGGTGGTAACATGGCTACTATCGAGCGCGGTACAGATGAACGCGACATTCTGCACTACGGCATTCAGTACAAGCTGAGCAAAGCGTCGAAAATCGGCGTGATCATTCATGACCAGGAAGAAGAGAACGGCTCTCAGTTGGACATCGTAGCTGTTGGTGGTTCGACCAAACTCGGTGCCGGCACCACGCTGACTTATTCTTTCGAGTCGCTGGAAGACGACAGCAAGGGCGACAGCGAATTTTTCGGTGTTGGTCTGCTGATGAAATTCTAATCTCGCTTGAGATTGATTTCTTGATGGCGGGGCTTCGGCCCCGCCATTTTTTTGCGCTTTAGCCCGCTTTGACGGGTTCTTACTCGCTCGCCCATTACGCGAGTATTTGAAAAAACCCAATTATTACGTGGTGTTGCGTGAGCGACACAAATAGGCCACGGCGTGGGCCATTGGATGATTTTCGCTATCATAATAGCGGCGAAGCACGTTACATAAATCAACTTGGGCGGCACTGCGTTGTGCCGGCCCGCGTACCCACCGCCGATTTGGGCGGGGGCTGTATCCCGAAAAACAACAAAAAGGGAGACAGCAATGAAAATTGCAGCCACTTTAAAATCCTCCTGCGCCGTTATGGCGCTGGTAACATTTCCGGCCGTGACGGCACTGGCCGAACCGCTCGCTTTCACGGTGGGCGGGTTTTTCACCCAATCGGTGCAACTGGTCGATGTCGATGACCATGATGATGGCACGAGTTTCGAAGACGAGGTGCTGGCGCAAAACGCCGAGATCCATTTCAAAGGCAAAACCATGCTGGATAATGGCACCGAGATTGGCGTGCGCATTGAACCGGAAGCGTCGAGTAATGGCTCGCGCGCTGATGACCAGATTGACGAGCATTATCTGTATATGAAAGGCCAATGGGGCAAGCTTATTGTGGGCGCTGAAAACGGCGTTGGCCATCTGATGCAAGTGCGCGCGCCGCGTTTTGTGCCGGGGCTGAAAATCTACGACAATTCGGTCACCGACGATATTTATGAAACCGCCTATGACAAATTGCTGGGTGACGATGCGACTGATGACGCGATTGAAGACGCGCATATGTCCACCAAGCTGGAGCATATTTCCGGCGATGCCAATAAGCTGAGCTATATGACGCCGCGCGTCGGCGGCTTGCAGCTCGGCGTTTCTTTCGCGCCCAATAATAAAGACCGCCAAGGCGGTGAAAACAATGCGGCGGCTATAGATGATGAGGTTACCCAAGAAGACATAATCGAGTTCGGCGTGTCCTTTAAAGGCAAGACCAATGGGCTGGGCTATAAACTCAGCTATACCACTGTTGAGGGCGAAACGGTGGAACCCGGCGAACCCGACCCCGAGAGCAGCAGTGTCGGCTTGGCCTTGAGCTATGGCGATTGGATTTTCGGCGGCAATATGTCGGAACATGACGATCTCGGACAGGTCGATGGTAAATACACCGGTAGCGACAATATCGAGACCACAAGCTATGCGCTGAAATACAAATATGGCGCGGATAGCTATATTGGCATCGGCTTCACCGATGGTGAGGAAACCGAAACCGATAGCGATAATGTGCGCAACATTACCGAATTTGAAGAAACCATGATTGGTGGCGGTCGCAAAATCACCGACGGTGTCAGCATCGGTTATTACTACACCATGACCGAGGCTAGCTATGGCAATGCCAGCTCCAAAGCCAGCGGCGAAGCCGACGCTTTAGGCCTGACGCTTGATTTGCGTTTCTAGGCTTGTGACGTTTGTACTGAAAAGGGCGGCCCTTGGGTCGCCCTTTTTATGCGCCCGCCTTTTCGGCAATCGCCAGGTCTTCGCGCAGATTTCGACCGGCCCAGAAATAGTGGAAGCAGCCCCAAAGATTGAGCGAGACGACGACGATGAGCGCATAGCGCAACCCGTCTGTGCCGTAATCGGTGCTGAAATAATCCGATAATATGCCGACCAGTTGCGGCCCGAAACCAAGCCCGACAATATTGATGCAAAACAGCAAGAGCGCCGAGCCGAGCGCCCGCCGCGCCGGTGGCAGCAGGCTTTGATTGAGGGCGAAACTGACCGACAGATAAAAGCCGCCAAAGAAAGAGGTGATGGTGGTCAGTAAAATGGCGGTCAGCACATCAGTGGTCAGATAATACCAATAAGCGACCGGCAAAATGGCCAGCTTCACCCCGGCGGTGAGCCAGACATAATAGCGCTTGTCGTGCTGCGCCAGACGGTCGGCCAGCCACCCGCCCGACAGCGTGCCAATGCCGCCGATAAAGCCGCCAATCAGCGCCAGCAATGTGCCGGTTTCGCCGGCCGAGAGGCCGAGAATGCGGCGGAAATAAACCCCGTTCCAATACAGCGCGCCATAGCCGACAAACACCACCAATGTGGTGCCGATGACGATATGGCGCAGACTGGGTATCGACATCATGATTTTGAAGGTTTCCCAAACCTCGGTGAAAATGTTTTTCGGCATCGGTTTGGGCGCTTGCGTGCGGGTCGGTTCTTGCACTGTGAAGAACATTAAAAGGCCGAGTATGATGCCGGGCAGACCGACGACGAAAAACGCTATGCGCCAGCCATACCATTCATCAATCCAGCCGCCGACCAGAAAGCCCAGCAACACGCCGACATTAATGCCAGCGGCATAAATGCCCATGGCGGTAGCGCGTTTTTCAGGCGGGTAGAGGTCTGAAATCATTGAATGGCTGGGCGGGCTGGAACCGGCCTCGCCAATGCCGACGCCGATACGCGCCAATGCCAATTGCAGATAAGAGCCGGCGAGGCCGCACAGCGCCGTCATGCCCGACCAGATAATGACCGAGATGGCGATGATATTGCGCCGCGAATAGCGGTCGGCGAGAATGGCGATGGGGATGCCCAAAGTGGCGTAGAAAATCGCAAAGCTGAGGCCGATGAGAAAGCCGAGCTGCGTGTCTGACAACATCAGTTCAAGCTTGATGCTCTCAGCCAGTATCGACACGATTTGCCTGTCGACATGGCTGGAGGCATAAATCGCCACCAGCATGGCCAAGGTATAATTCCGTGTCTTATTGCTAACGACCGGTTTGTCTGCCGTCGGTGCGCTCATGATCGCTCTCCCCCTCAAAAAAACAATAGGTCAGAAGGGAAGCTTTGGCGAGTTAGAAATAATAGGCGAGGCGGAAGCGGACGGAATCTTCATCGGCCACAGCCGCGGCGAATGTATCACCCTCGCCGACTTTGTCTTGAAAGCGCGCTTCCAATATGGCTTTGAAGTTGCGTCCTATGCGGCGCTCGGCTTCCAGCGATACCGACGTGCTGTCGGTATTATGGTCAATCAAGCCACCGATCAAAATGGCCGTCGATTGGGGGTCATTGGCGGTCCAGCGCAGGCCGAGGCCGAAATCATTGCCGAAAGGATGCGGCGCGTCTTCCTCGCGCTCGTCATACATATATTCTGCCACCAGCCCCAAATCAGTGCCGCTGTTAAACAGATTGTAAAACGTATATTCAATGCCGCCTGTGGCGCGGGTAATCTCGACCTCTTCGACGTCCATGCGCAATGTCGGGCGACCACCGGCCAGCGGGTCGGGCAGCTTGCGGTTCTCAGTGGTATTGGTGACTTCCAGTTTCAACAGCCACGGCCCAAGTGTCGCCTGTGCATCCAAGCCAGCTTGCGTCAACTCGGCATAATAGGCCTGCACAATCGGCAGACCGTTATCGGCGCGGGTTTGACCGGTGGCGAGCAATTGCGGCTCGCGCGCCGTGCCGTCAAACCATGATAGGCCAACATCAAACGGCCCAAAACTATTCTGATAGCGAAGCGCATAATCACTGACCCGCCGCGCCGCGGCACCGGTCTCGCCGGTTTCAAAATGGGTGGTGCTGTCATCAACCGTGAAACCGGCATTGGGGCGGCCGCTCACCGGGTCGGTATATTGGCGGATGCGGAAATGCGGCAGGTGAAACGCGGTCAGCGTGCCATAGCGGCTGGCATAGGACGCGCGCAGCATAATCTGTCCCAGCTTCTGCTCGCCATCGACGCTTTCAACATTGTCGGTCTGATTGATGATATCGACCAAATGCAGAAACTCAGTGACGCCCCAAAACACCTTATCGGCACCGATGCTGACCTCCAGTGGGCCATTGACGTAGCGATATTTGGCCTCGCGCAAATCGGCGTGACTGCGCTCATGGTCGTGTTGGTCGATGCGCGCAAACGGTTTGAGGATGACCGCATGAGCGCCGCTGGGTGAAAACAATCCCAGTTCCAACTCGCCCGCCAAAGCGGTAAAATCTTGCTCGCGCTGCGGGTCAAGGGCACCGGCGGCGGTCTTGCTTTCACGGGGAAAGTGGCGCAACTCCAGCTCCACATTGCCCTCGAAATCAATATCCAGAGCAAACGCCGGTGTGGCGCATAGCGCCAGCGCCAGCGTGGTAGAAATAAGGCGGGGGTGGTGCGGCATGTTTTAGCGGGCTCGTTTCAGACTGTTTTGGGTGAAATCCTCAGCCGTCAAACCGGTCTGAAAAGCATAATCCTCCCAACGCAGGGTGGTGGTTTTCTTGGTCACATGGTTTTCCATAAACAGCTCATGGGCGCGCCAGTATTTATCCAAATATAGTTGATAATCGCCAAAGGTCAGCGTCTTTAGCAGCGCATCCTTGCGGTCGTAATAGACCACTTTGCGGGATTGATAATCGGTGCTGTCGGTCCAAGCCACTGTGCGCGTATAGCCCGAATATTGGTAAAGCGGGCGGCGTTCGACCACATGGCAGGTCAGCTCGCCGCACGGCTCGTCGCGTAGCCATTTATAGCTATACTTGCCGACCTCTTGCGATGAGAAATCCTCAAAGGCGAATTCCGAGCCCATGAAAGGCCCCGATTTATTGACCGAGCTGATGCGTTTCACCCGTTTCAGCGCAGGCAGATACATCCATTGCTCATCGGGGTCGAGAATATGCGCATAGGTCAGCATGGCGGTGCCGGCGACATCGGCCGGCTCGTCAAATATCATCATCGACCAATCGCCATCGGTGACGTCTTTATTCTCCAGCGTGTTGAACCGCAAGCGGCGCTCCGACACATCGCCATTGGCGTTGGTCAGTATCATTTCCATCTCGCTGGTGGTGTCGCCAAAGCCGAGATTGGTCGCATCGGTTATTTCGGCAATGGCTTTGCCGCGCGCTTCGGGTTGGTCGGGGCCGGGCAGGCCGGGACGTTCAGCCCAAGCAGCCATTGGCAAAAGCAGCGCTGCCGCTAGCGATAAATGGGTAAGTTTGAAATTGAAGGACATGAATAAGTCTCCTTTTTTAATATTTTGGCAGGCGCAAGCGCGGTTTCATTCCGCCGGTTGCGCTGCAGCTTCCTCGGCACCATCTTTCGAGCCCGTCTTGGCCTTGTATGGCGCATTGGGGTCGCCGCGCCCGTCAATCCACATCAATAAGGCCGGCAAGAGCAAGAAGTCGAGCACCAAAGCGGTCAGAATGGTTAGCGCCACAATCCGTCCCAGCATCGCATTGATGAGGAAAGGTGACAGCGTAAGCACCATAAAGCCCGCAATCAGCACAAAGCTGCATACCCATAGGGCGGTGCCGACCGTGGTGAAACTGTAACGCACACTTTCGACCGATGAATAGCCGAGTTCGAAGCGGGCATGACGGTATTTAGACAACATATGCACGGTCGCATCGACAATCAGGCCGATGGCTGTGGCACCGACAAAGGCCGTCCAGAAACCGACTTCGTATTGATAAAGCGAGAAAAAGCCCATGGCGACGGCCGGTGGGGCGATGTTCGGCACCAGGCTGATAAGCCCAAGCCGCAGACTGCGCAGGACGAGCATCAGACACGCCGAGATCAGCACAAAAGCGATAATTGTCCCGACCGTCATGGCTTCGAAATTGCGCTCACCAATATATGAGAACATCACCGCTTGGCCGGATGGCTCAACATGCATGCGCTCCGGCGTATTGGTGCGCAGCCAGTCGAGTGCGCGGGCGCGCAGCGCTTTCATTTCCGCGGTTGAGAGGTCTTTCAGCGTGACCACCACGCGCGAGGCTGATTTGTCGACATTTAACTGGTCGTTCAAATCTAACCCATAGGGCAGCGACATTTCATAGAGCAGCACATATTGCGCCGCCAATTGTCGGTTTTCGGGCACGGCGTAGAAGTTTTGCCGGTCGCCATTAAACGAGCGATTGATGCGCTTCACCACATCGGAGAAAGATGCGACATGCACCACTTCGGGTTGGGTGCGCAGCCAGCCGGCGAAATTGTCGAGGTTTTCGAGATATTCAGGGTCGGAAACGGCGCCGACATCACCGCTCTCGAGCGAGTAATTGATAATGTAAATGCCGGTCAGATTATCGGACGCCCAATCCGAGGCTTGGCGGAAATCGACCCGCTCGTCGAAATATTCAACAAAGCGGTCATTGAAGGTCAGGCGCGGCAGCAGTCCGGCCCCCAAGGCGACAACCGCCAGCATAACCACCATAAGCGGTCGGCGTTTGTCGATGATGATATTGGCCAGCCATTCCATTGAGCGGCTTTGTCGGTCAACCACCGCGCTGCCTTTCATCGGTAACACAGCCAACAGAGCCGGGAACAGGGTCATTGACAGCACCCATGCATATAGCGAGCCGATACCGGCAAAATTACCGAGGTCGCGATAGGGCGGGGCGTCGGAGAAGTTGAGGGAGAACAAACCGATCGCCGTGGTCACCGAGGTTAAGAAGACCGCTTGCGCGTTTATCTTCAGGCTTTCGACAATGGCTTGGCGTTTTTCCATGCCTTGGCCTTGCGAAACCAGGGCCGTGATGAGGATGTGCACACAGTCCGCCACCGCTACGGTAAGGACAATGGTCGGTGCGCCCGAGGCCGGTGGCGATAGCGGGAAGCCGAGCCAGCCGCCAGTGCCCATAGCCGCTCCGGCCGAGAGGGTGACGACAATCATCGTTGCGAAAGTGGCCCATAATTTGCGCGTGGTAAAAATCAACACCAGCGCAATAATGACAAACATGGTCGGCGTCAGCGTCGCCAAGTCTTCCTGCGCCGCTTCGGAGAAAGCGTTGGAGAGCATTTGCGAGCCGGTCAATTCAATGCGGATATCGGGATATTTGGCCCGCATGGCTTCGTGGATTTCGCGCGCTTTGATGACAATTGCAGTGGTCGCTTGAACATCATCGCGCGGCGGGCGCAGCGAAACCAGCACAGCGGCGGTCTTTTTGTCGAGCGATAAGAGGCGTCCGGCCAGCAGCGGCTCGTTGAGGATTGTGTCCTCAACATATTTGATGCGCTGATTATCAATATCGGCCGGGTCGGGCACCAGATCGCGCACTTCGAGGTCATCCTCGCCAATGGCGCGGGTGTTCTGGAAATTGGTCAGACTGTCAACGCGGGTTGAAAACGGGATTTGCCACCCCCCCTCGGTCAGCTCGTAAGCCAGATTGAGGCCTTCGCGGCTCGATGCGTCGCTGCCGTCTTTCGGCTGATAGACATAAATAATCGTGTCGGGGCTGGAATAAGTGCGCTCCAACTCCTCAAAGGCGGTCAGATAAGGGTTCTCATTGGAAAAGAAATAACGGTAGTCATTGGTGAAACCGAGATAGCGGCCGCCGGATAAACCCGTCAGCGCCACCAGCAGTGACAAAAATATAACCAGAAATGGGCGTCGAACGACAAACTCGCCATATTGCTGCATGGCAGGCATGAAAATCCCCTTTTTCCCTGTGCTGGAAATATAGCGTCAGCTTTTTAATTGTCAAACTAAACAGTTCAGTTTATTAAATGGTCATGGTAGCGAATGTTCAAGAGGGGCGCGGACGCCCCAAGGATATTTCCAAGCGGCAGGATATTATGGACGCGGCGGGCGAGTTGTTTCGCGCCGGCGGCTTTCATGGCACGTCGATGGACGCGCTGGCGCAAGCGGCCGGGGTCTCTAAGGCGACGCTATATTCGCATTTTGCCGATAAGCAGAGCCTGTATCGGGCGCTCATCGAAGCCAAAATGGCGGATTATCAGGTCGATGATTTTGCCGAGCGTGTGTGCGGCGATATGGCCGCCGATCTGGCGATGATTGCGCGGCAAATGCTCGATTTGGTTTACGATGACGAGGCGCTGGATATGCTGCGCATGGTAATCGCCGAGGGCCGCGAGGGCTCAGATGTGCCGAGCATGTTTGAGGAGGTCGGCCCGCGCCGCTTGATGGGGCAGATTTCCGATTATCTGGCGATGCAGAAACAAAAAGGCGTTCCTTACATTAGCGACGCTGTCGAAGACGCCAATCTTTTAGGCTCTTTGGTGATCGAGCACCGCACCATGATGTTTTGTCTGATGGGGGTGGAGACACCGCCCGACGCCACGGTGCGCAAAGCGCATGCCGAAAAGGCCGTCGCGCGTTTCATCATGCTGAAGCAAAGCGAGACGACCCTCTCGTAAATTTAATTTATGGTCTGTCGACCGCGCGCCGCATGCGCCGTTGCATGTGGGTGGCAATCTCGCGGCGCGCTTCCACCGATAGGCCTTGGGCCATGTCGCGCACCGTGCCATGAACGGTCTCGTTGATTTTTTGCGCCGCCGCTTGCGAGCGGTCAAGCGCCGCCGTCAACTCAGCCGGGTTAGGCGTTTCGGCCATTATGGCGCTGCGGAAATCTTTTCGCGCCGCGCGAATTTCTTTTACCGCACCGGTCAGTTCGGGGCGGCGCTGGCGGAAAACATCTTGCGCGAGGGCGCGGTCATCGCCTTCCAGCCGGTCGAGCACGCGCTCCTCAGCGCGGTCAAGGCGTTTTTCCAGCCACGCGCCATCGCCGCGTATTTGGTTCCAGCGCCATGCAGCGCTACCCGCCGCGCCGATAAGGATGAAATTAATGGCAAGTGAAATGGCCAATACCGTGTAAATGATTTTCTTATTCTCTAGCATTCAAAGCTCCTATAGGGGTTCGGTGGGGAGGAAAGTATCGGAAATAATATCCAGCGAGACGAACAAGTCGCCGCTGCCGGTTACAGTGTCAAAAATAATCGGGGCCATAATAAAGCCGCCCAGGAAACACGCTGCCAGCGCGGTAGCACCGGCCCAGACCATACGCGAACGCGTCGGCGTGACTTGCGGGAAAGCAATGACGGCATCTGGCGTCGTGGTTTCGAGCACCGTTTCCATATCGGCAAGTACACGCGCTGCAAGTGTCTCATCGGCCGGGGCAAGACGCGCATCCAGCGTTGCGTCAAGACGCGCGGCGCGGGCCAGTATGGCGGCCGTCTCGTTTTCAGCGCCATTACGCATCAGCGCCTGCATGGCAGGGCGTTTGTCGGCCGGCCATTTATCGTCGTCAGCGCCATAGGCGGCGACCAGTGCGTCAAACTCTTCGAGTGTCATTTTAATATCCATGTGGTCAACATCCATGTGGCTGTTCATTGTATCGGTTCCAAATGCTCTTTCAGCGGGTCTAATTGTTCGCTCAACTTGCTGCGGGCGCGGCGCAGAAGCGATTCCATCGCCGCCAGTGTGATGCCCATTTGCGCCGCCGCTTCGGTTTGCTTGGTCTCGCCATAATAGACCAGCTCAATGGCTTGTCTTTGGTCGGCGGTCAGCGCATCGAGGGCGGCGTGTAATTGTCGGTTGCGGTCGGCAATCAGATGCGCCGCTTCAATATTCTCGCGCTCATCGGCCGGCTCGGCGATGGTGTCGATATCGGTCGTCGGCTTGCGCCGCCGTAGAATGTCGATGCAGCGATTGGCGGCGATGCGATACAGCCAAGTGGTAACCTTGGCATTGCCGCTCTGCCAGTTGCCGGCGTTTTTCCAAACCGACATGAAGACATCTTGCGCGGCTTCCTCGGCCTCGGCCTCATTGCCGAGTTTTTGCCGACAAATGTAAACCACATAAGACAGGTGCCGACGCACCAGTTCGCCGCCTGCCAGCGCGGCATCCTGGCGATTGCCGCTGCCTATCGCGGCGAGCAGCGTATCGTCACTGGCGTCGGATAGCGGTAACAGCTTCTGGCTTGTCATTCGGCCATGTGCCTCCCGTCTTGTTTTTGTGCTGGCGTAACGTGCCGTCATTATATGCATCCAGTTTAACGGGAATTTCAGAAAACTGGCAAATTCCCTAATCCAAAAGATTTAACGGCCCGTATATTAATTACTGTCACATTTATTGTGCTTTAGTGCTCTCCTCCCCCCTCATTGGAGGCACTTTTGCCCCGTCGCCCAGCGGCGGGGCATTTTTTATGCGGAAAGAATAGCTTGAAGGACGGCTTGGCGCGCCCCGGCCCCATCTTTTTGCGCAATCGCGGCGGTAAGGCGGCGATACGCCTCGAGGGGTAGAGCGGTAGCGCGATGCGACAGCGCAAAAGCCGTTAAAGGCAGGGCGGCGATGGCGAAATCATTGCCCGCGGCGCGGTAAAATGCTTCCAAAAACGCCTGTTCATGGGCCGTATCCGGCGTTTGCTGAACGGCGCGCAGGGCTTCTTGCAGCGCCGCATTGGCGTCTGTATCGGCGCGCGCGGCGGCCAGAGCCGCCAGTGTCGGCTCCAAAGCAAGGCGCATATCCAGCGCATCACTCGATAAATCGTACTTTTTATCAGAAATATCGTTATTATTCAGCCAATTCAGTACATCAGCATCCCATAAAGCCCAGTTTTGCCGATTTGCGACATGGGTGCCGCGTCTAGGCACCGCTTCGATCAATCCTTTGCCGCCGAGAAGCCGCAAAGCTTCGCGAATAACCGTTCGCGAGACATTAAATTCGGCGCATAATTCGGTATCGGGCGGAAATTTATCGCCTTCAGCCCAAGTGCCCGACAAAATACGCGCTGCCAATAGGGCAGCGACGCGGTCAGTATGGCGCACAACATTGCTCATAAGCCTCAAAATGAGCTTATTCGGGGTCTGCGTCAATAATTAGTATTATTAATCTATATTTGTGCCGCGTTCAGACAGCAGATATTTGAGGAATTCGCGATAACGGTCGAGACGATCGCCATCATTGGCCGCGTTTTTGAAGTATTTCTGCTGCATCTGCTTCAACTCATCCTCGAATTTAAGGATTTCAAACTCCAATTCGTCGCGAATGAGACTGTTCTGGCGTTCCAATTGTTCAAATTGTTCGAGAATTGCCTGTTTGCGAGCCGCCGTCTCGCTGTTAAGCGCATCAATTTTCCCACGCACCGAAGCGACAATGGCGTCGCGCGCCGCTTCTATCTGCGCCAGCAGCTCTTTGTTATCGGGCCCGTCAAGCGCATTGCCGGCGCGGATTTCGGCCAGCATGCTCTGCATTCGCACGGATAGTTCGGCCATCTGACTGCCGGCGCGCACTTCGCGCCCGATTTCATTGTTGATAGGCGCATCGGCCGTGGCATCAATCTGTGGTGCCGGGTCGGTATAATCGACCCCGTTATCGTCGCCCGGTTCAGCGACAATGGAGGCAATGGCGGCGTCTAGGTCATCGGGTAATTCTTGGGCGGTGGTTTCGACGGCGTCTGATGCCGCTTCTTCGCCAGCTTTTTGAGAAGCGCCGGAGGCAGTATCGTTGCGCGGCACCGACGCGCCTTGCGCCGGCGTGTCGCCGACCGGGTCGGCATCCAATATGGCATTGATGGCATCAGCAATTTCGGCCATGCGCCGAATTTCGCTTTCTTCATCGGCCATCAAATACTCCTTACTCTCACAACGTGAAACCCAAAAGGCATGGGGGCAAAACGCATTTGCCCTATACCGAATCCGATTATCACTTTACAATATTGTCAGGAAATAACCATGACCGCTGCAAAAATTTTTGGGAAAGCGTGACATTCCTGTGTCGCAAGATTCACCTCAAGACCAGCCCCCCGAGGAAACCGCCGGTTTAGACGCGGCCTATGCGCAGTGGCAAAAGCACGACAATTCCGGCATGCGCGCGCTGGCCGGTTTGTTTTTGTTGGAGCATGAGTTTCGTCGGGTCCCCGACCAGCCGCATCTGGCGCGTCTGGTGGTCAATCGTCTCAATCGCTTCGCGCCTTATGATTGCGCCATATTTTGGACCTGCAGTCCGAGCGGGCGGGTATACGACGTGACTATTTCCGGCATTGTTAAAAGCGAGGATACCGAAGCCATTCTCGACTGGGCGCGCGCGCTGGGTCAGTGGCTGAATAAGACCGGCTTCGGCAATACGCAAATCACGCCGACCATGGTTGATACGCAAATGAGCATGGCTAACTGGCCGGTCAATCTGGCCAAATCCGGGCTTTATGTGCCGATGCGGCGACAGGATGGCAAATTGCGCGGGGGCCTTGTTTTGTTGCGCGCTTCGCCTTGGGCGGAGCCGGTGCGTATCATGCTGGACCAGCTGGCCGAGGCGGCGGCCTATACGGTGGATGCGCTGGATGCCGGTGTGCATGGGCGCGGCGGCGGTCGCGATCGCTTAGGCAAATATATTCGCCGACTGGCCGTTGTGGCGCTGCTGGCCTTGAGTTTTTTCGTACCCGTGCCGGTCAATGTTGATGTACCGGCGCGACTGGCCGTTTCGGCCGATCAGGCCAATGCGCCGCGTGGACCGACACAGATAGATATTCGCGTGCCGCCGCAAGGGGCGATGGCGCTGAAACCCGGCTCGCGGCTGAAGACCAATTATGAGGGTACGCAATATGAGCTGGAGGTCGAGCACATTACGCCATGGCTTGGCGGACTGCTTGCCGACCGCCAATTGCGCGCTCGTTTCATTGCCGCGCCGGACGACCTGGCGCTGCCATCGCTCAGCACCATTACCATTGAGAACGCCTCCGTGCCGCTGCCGCTTTATCTGTTGCGCGGTCCGATTGGCATGATGCGGGGGCTGTTGGGGCTCGACCCGTCTAATTAGAGGAAAGCTGCGCGAGCAGCGCGGCGACGGCCCGCGGCGTCGAAGCACCGGCGCAGACCAAAAGATTATTGTCGATGAACAAACGCCGCGGCGGTGGATAGGCCGCCGCCATGGCCGGATGGGTGATGAACTCCATACCCCGACTGTCGGGCTGCGCGGCGGTTTCATTGAGCAGGATGAAATCAGCATTGGCCGCCAGCGCGCTTTCCAGCGACACCCGGTGCATGGTTGTGCCGTCGTCGCTGCGGCCCAGATTAATCGCCCCGGCGCGGGTGATAATGTCATCGAGAATATGCCCGCGCCCGACCGTCAGATTGCGCCGTTGCACGGGCAGGATGCGCGGCGGGGTTTGCGCTATCGGTTGCGCCGTGGCCATCTCGGCGTCGAGTTTGGCGAGATAAGCGCGCGCCGCCGCCTCGCGTCCGATGGCTTTGCCCAGTGTGATAATCTCGGCGCGGGCGCTGTCATAATCTTGTGCGGCATCGAGCACCAAAAGCGTGAACCCCAAACGTTCAATCAGACGATTGCGCATCGGGTCCGACCAGCTCGAGACAATAATAATCTCGGGCTGCAAATCGATAATCGCCTCGATTTGTCCGTCACTGACCGGATAGGCGCGGGCCGCTTCGGCGTGCGGTGAAAAAGCGGCATTGCGAGATAAATGGGTTAACGCCGCAATCTGGTTTTTTTCGGCAAAGCCCATGAGATAAGCGTCGGCGCACAGATTAAGACTGAGCACGCGCGGCAGCTCCTCGGCGCGCAAGGGCAGCGCCAGCAGAGACAGGATGAAAAGCGGGGCGAGCAAACGCATGGCCTCAGCTTTGCCCGTTTTTACCGCGCCTGTCCATACGCTGTCTCTAAAGAGCGACAGGCAGAGAGCGAAAGGCAGAGAGCGAAAGGCAAATGATTTGGCGGCTTGCGTGGTTTGGGCGGCGCGGCTAGCTTGGCGGCATGAAGAGGCGCACCCTTTACCCGCTGCTGCTTGTCGGGCTTTTGCTGTCTGCGGTTGTGTCGCTGCTGGCCGGCGACGTGGCGGTGACATTGTTTGATGTGCTGGCGTGGCTGAATAATGAGGTGACGCCGCAGGGTCAGTTTTACGCCCTTTTGTTCGAGCAAATTCGCGGGCCGCGCATTGCTTTGGCGGCGCTGACCGGTTTTGTGTTGGGGCTGTCGGGTGCGGCCATTCAAGGTCTGTTTCGCAATCCATTGGCCGAGCCGGGATTATTGGGGGCATCCAACGGCGCGGCGCTGGGTGCGGTTGTGGTGATTTATTCGGGCCTCGCCTCCACCGTGTCTTTCGCCGTGCCGCTGGCCGCCGCCGTCACCGCGCTGGTTTCGGTGCTGGTGCTGTTGGCACTGGCCGGGCGCGGCGCGTCCAGCCTGCGGCTTATTTTGGCGGGCTTTGCGGTCTCGGCTTTTGCCGGAGCGGGCATCGCCTTGGCGCTCAATCTCAGCCCGAATTACTTTGCCGCGCTAGAAATCGCTTTCTGGCTTTTGGGCGCTGTCGAGAACCGAAGCTGGTTGCATGTCTGGCTGGCTGTGCCGGGCGCGGTGTTGGGGGCGGCGCTGATGCTGGCTGCGGCGCGCGCGTTGGATGGCTTGGCGCTGGGCGAGGAAGTGGCGCGAAGTCTGGGCATTCACACCGGTCGCTTGCGCTTACAAATCTCGGTCGGGTTGGCCTTGGCTGTCGGCGCGGTTGTGTCGGTCACCGGCGTCATCGGTTTTGTCGGTCTGTTGGCGCCGCATCTGGTTAGGCCGCTCACCGGCGCATTGCCGTCAAAGACGCTCATCCCGTCGGCTTTGGTCGGGGCCATTTTATTGGTGCTGGCGGATACGTTTATCCGCCTCATTCCGACCATGGCGGAGTTGAAGCTCGGTGTGCTGACAGCGTTTTTGGGCGTGCCGCTTTTGCTCTTGCTGCTCATCCGCCCCGGCGCAACGCTGTTGAGCGAACAGTAAAATCAGGCTACAAAATTTATACGGACAAGGTGCCCCGTAACAGGGGGTAAAAGGGAATGCCGTGCGGCGCTTTTTAAAAGAGTGCCAAATCGGCAGCTGCTCCCGCAACTGTCAGCGGATAGCCGACGGCCATTATGCCACTCTTTAAAAGGGGAAGGCGGCCCAAGGCGCGGACCCGCAAGCCAGGAAACCTGCCTTGACCGGTCGTTCTTTCGCATGGGGCGGGATGCACCCGGGCGAGGCGGAAATCTCCGTATCAGACGACATATGAAACCGCGGGGGCGCGATGCGCCTGCGCTCTGACGTTATATGGAGAAAACAATGAAAAAGAATATAACACTCGGTCTTTGGGCCGCGCTCGTGTCATCGCCTGTGCTCATTTTATCACCGGTGATGGCGCAGGATGGCGAGGTCGATGAGATTATCGTCTCAGCCACCGGCATTCCCACCCCGGCGCATGAAATCGGCGCTTCGGTCGATATTATCACGGCGGCCGATTTGGAACGCCAGCAGATAAGCTATTTGCAGGATGCGCTGAAACTCAAAGGTGTGCATATCGCCGAAAGCGGCGGGCGCGGGAGCCTCGCCGATATTCAATATCGTGGTATGCGCACCAAATATGTCGATTTGCGCATTGATGGCATTTCGATGTTTGACCCGGGCGGGGATCGGGTGATTTGGAGCCATGCCGATGCGGCCGGTAGCGAGCGCATCGAATTATTGAGCGGTTCGCAGGCCGTGCTGTTCGGCTCCAACACGATTAGCGGGGTGATTTCGCAATTTACCGCCATTGGTGGGGAGACGCAAAATGCCACGCGTTTGGAATTGGGCGAACAGGCCGCGCGTCAGATTGGGTTGACCGGTAAAGGCACGGCGAATGGATGGGCTTATGGCTATGCGCTGAACGATAAGACGACCGATGGCATTTCAGACGCCGCCGGGCCGGGCAATCATGAGACCGACGGCGTTGAGACGCAATTGGCCAGCTTCCGTCTCCTGCGCGCGCTGACCGATAGTGTGTCATTGGAATTGGTCGGGCGTTTTAATGAGGGCGAGAAAGAGGGTGATGATTATGACCCCAATCCGCCCTATCTGGCGGCCGACGCGCTGGGTAAGCGCGATGCGTTTTCGCGTCAGGCGCTTCGCGGCGTTGTGCATTATGAGACCGACAATGCCACGCATCGTTTCGGCGTCACGAATTTTGTCAGCGAAAACGATGATATCGAGGCCAATCAATTGGCCGGACAGCGCGAGGCGTCACGTCAGAAGTTCGATTATTTCGGCACGCTTTCTCTGAGCGATAATGTTCGACTGGTTGCTGGGGCCGAAAGCGTTTCCGCGGAATATGAAAATACCGATGCGGTTTACACGTTTGAGAAGCGGGAGGTCGATAGCGATGCGGTCTTCGCTTTGACCGCTTTCGCCCTTGATGACAGCCATATCACGGTGGCCGCGCGCCATGATGACCACGAATTATTCGGTAGCCATGCGAGCTATCGGGCCACTTTGGCGCATCGGCTTGCCGACATGGTTTCAGCGCGTCTGGCTTATGGCACGGGGTTTAAAGCGCCGTCGCTTTTCGAGCTTTACGCCAGCTTTACCGGCAATCCGGACTTAAAACCGGAAACCAGCGAAAGCATTGAGGCTGGTCTCGACTGGGCGGTTTCGCCCAATGCCGATATCGCCATTACATTTTTCGGCACGCGCATCGAAGATCGTATCGGCTTTCACCCTTCGACTTTCAGCAGCATTCAAATCACCGGCGAGACCAAGACGCGCGGCTTTGATGTGTCTTTGGATGGTCGTTTGTCTAATCGATTGCGGCTTGGGGTGAACCTCAATTACGCCAATAGTCGTGAACCCTCGGGCAACAGCAGTGCCCGTGTGCCGCGTGTGCCGCGCCTCACGGCGGCATCGACGCTGGATTATCAAGCCAATGATGTGACCTCGCTGGGGCTCAGCCTCAGGCATATGCACAATGCGGTGGAAGGCAGTTACGCGTTTGATGATTTCACGGTGGTTGATTTGCGCGCCGCTTACACTTTGCCCAATCAGGTGAAGGTTTATGGCCGTTTGGAAAATGCCGGCGATGAAGATTACGAAACGGCGCGGGGCTACAACACCCTCGGGCGCACTTTATATGTCGGTCTCACTGCGGCGTTTTAATGTGCTAGGTTCAGCCCATGCTTGAGCTGTCTGATATCCAACTGCTGGTCGGGGAAAAGGGGATATTGCAAAACATCTCGGCGCGTTTTCCGAGCGGCCAGGTGAGCGGCATTATCGGCCCCAATGGGGCCGGTAAGACCTCGCTCATGCGCGTCGCTGCAGGTCTGGCGGCGGCCGAAGGCGGAGCCATTTCGGCGGGTCAAAATGCGGGCGGTGATTTTACCGACCCGCTATGGCGGGCGAAGAATATTGCTTATCTGCCGCAATTCCAAACCGTTGCTTGGCCGCTAACCGTGCGCGAGACGGTGGGGCTTGGCCTGTTGCCGCTGGTGCTCACGGCGGCGGACGCGGCGGCGCGTATTGATGCCGCCTTGGCGCGCTGCGGCGTCGCTGATTTTGCGGCGCGGCGCATTGATACGCTGTCGGGCGGGGAAAAAGCGCGGGTTTATCTGGCGCGCCTGCTGGCTACCGGTGCTGATATATTGTTGCTCGATGAGCCTGTGCAATCCTTGGATGCGGCCGGGGCATTGGCGGTGATGGAGCTGTTGCGGGCTGAGGCCGCGGCCGGCAAAGCGGTGGTGGTGGTTTTGCACGAACTTAATCTGGCGCGCCAATTTTGCGATCATTTGGTGGTCATGCAGAACGGCACGGTGGCCTATGCGGGGGCGGTGCAGGAAGCCTTGTCGCCCGCGCGGCTTCGGCCTATCTTCGGGGTCGAATTTGCACAATCCGCCGATGGCTATTTGGTGGCGCGGCGCGTGCAAGAGGAAGAACGCGTGATGGAAGAGGGCACCTGATGGCACGGGTCGCGGTTGAAAATCTGGGCAAACGTTTCGGCGCGATTGAGGCCTTGAAAGACGTCTCGCTATCGCTCGATGCGGGGCGCTCTATGGCGCTTATCGGGCCGACGGCGGCGGGCAAGTCAGTGCTGTTGAAATGTTTGGTCGGTCTGTATGCGCCCGACGCTGGCCGTATCCTCATCGACCGCGCCGAAGTCGGTGTTACCGATGAGCGACCTTCTGAATTGAATGACCGCATCGGCATGCTGTTTCAGCAAAACGCGCTGTTTGACAGTCTGCCGGTGTGGGAAAACATCGCCTTTCGGCTGATTGCCAATGGCATGAACCGCGATGCGGCGCGCGCCAAGGCCGAGGCACTATTGCCGCGCGTCGGCCTGCCCGCTGCCAATGCTGATTTATTTCCGGCTGATCTGTCGGGCGGTATGCAAAAGCGTGTCGGCTTCGCGCGCGCCATTGCCACCGAGCCAGATATTCTGCTGCTCGATAATCCGACCGCCGGTCTCGACCCGATATTGGCGGCGCGGGTCGATGGCATGATTTCCGAGATGGCGCGCGAAAGCGGTGCTTGCGTGATTTCCGTGACCGGTAATATGGTGGGCATTACCGAGGCTTATGACGAAATTGCCGTCTTGCATGATGGCGTGCTGCGTTGGCACGGCGATGCGAAGGCGGCGCGAGATAACGATAATGCTTGGCTGCGGCAATTGCTTGACGGCAGCCGCGACGGGCCAATATCAACTATGACGAGTGCAGCTTGAGAATATTGGAGGCGCATGATGTTTGGATTAAACAAAAAGGCTGAAATGGTCAGTGCCGAGGCGGCGCTGCCCGGGCGCGATATGCAAATGCCGGTGCCGGCCAAGCATTTTGTGCTGGGCACGGATATGGTCGCACCATGGCCGGATGGCTTGCAGGTGGCGATTTTCGGCATGGGTTGCTTTTGGGGGGCGGAACGCAAGTTTTGGCAGGCCGAGGGCGTGTATTCGACACAAGTCGGCTATGCGGCCGGTTTCACGCCCAATCCGAGCTATGAAGAAGTATGCAGCGGCCAGACCGGCCATAATGAGGTGGTGCAAGTGGTGTTCGACCCACAGCAAATTTCCTTTCAAGAAGTGCTGCAAATCTTCTGGGAGAACCACGACCCGACGCAAGGCATGCGGCAGGGCAATGATGTCGGCACGCAATATCGCTCGGGTATTTATTGCCTCGACGTGGGCCAAAAAGCGGCCGCCGAAGCGACCCGCGATATGTTTCAGGACAAGCTCAAGGCGGCCGGTTATGGCGATATCACGACCGAGATAATCGACGCGCCGGCGTTTTACTACGCCGAGGATTATCACCAGCAATATTTGGGCAAAAACCCAAACGGCTACTGCGGCATGGGCGGCACGGGCGTGAGCTGCCCGATTGGCCTCAACGCTTAACCGGACCGCTTAAAACGCGTGCGAGAGCCGCGCCATGAAGCGCGCGCCTTCGCCCGGGAAATAGCGGTCCTTACCGAACCATTTGTCAGCGCGGGTGGCGTATTCTTCGTCCAGCACATTGTCGATGCGCAAGCTCATGCGCGACTGATCGGACAGCATATATTCCGCCGTCAGGCCGAAAATATCGTGGCCGTCATATTCGGCGCTGTTTGAGGCGTCCATGAAATAACTGCCAACATGCTCCCAATCGACGGTGAAAAATGCGCGCTCAGTATATTTATAGCGTAGCGATGTGGTGGCCAGCGTTTCCGGCGCGCCGTCAATCTCATTGCCGTCGGTGATGGTCTCGGCTGAATTGCCGCCGGTCACCGTATTATTGAAGGCGTATTCGTGCTGGGCGTAGGTTAGATTGGTGACGAGGGTCAGGTCGCGGTTCAGCGCCCAGTCGAGGCTCAGCTCAACCCCCATATGGTCGGTTTCGCCGTTGGCGACGTAATTATCGCCCGCATCGCGGAAATGATAATTGTCTTTCTGCATGAAGAAGGCCGTGGCTTCGTAAGACACACCGGGGTAAACGGCGCGGTAGCCAATCTCGAGACTGTCGAGCGTCTCGCTATCAATATCGCTGACATCGGGGTTTTGGTTGTCGTCGGTGCCACGCGAGGTGCTGTCGCGCAGACGATATAAATCGGTGACCTGCGGCGCACGCGTGGCGCGTGCCAGATTGGCGAAGACGCGACGATTATCGGCCAGCTCGTGCACCAGACCCAGCTTTGGTGAAACATCGGAGAAGTCATCCGAGCGGTCGGCGACACGGAACAAGAAGTCGCCGGTCGCGCCATCCGCCGTATCAGTATTGTCGCTGTCGGTCGCATTATTGGTGTAGTCGTAATCGGTCACCTCCCAACGCAGGCCGGTGGTCAAGCGCGTCTTGTCGGACAGCGCCCAAGTGGCGTGGATATAGGGCGCGATAACCAGGGCTTCGACTCCGAAATCATAATGCGTGCCTTGCGGGTATTTGGTGCCGAACACATTCGGGCCTTCCTGCACCTCGCTCAATTCGCCATCGGTCAATTCGATATCGACACCCGTGACATAAGAAACGCCGCCCGTGTCGCGCGCATAGGCGACTTGCAGGCCGACCGAGTCATGACTGTTTTTTTCCAGCGGCGTGCCGGGCAGGAAGTGCATGAAAAACGCCATTTCATTGGAGCGGAAATACGGCGTCAATGTCAGCGTCGCGCCATCGTCCAAATCGCGCGTGATACGCAAATAAGCGCGGGTTGCTTCGGCGTCGCGATAGGCGTCGGGGTTGCCGTTTGATTTGGCGCACCCCTCATTTTCGTAAGCCGGCACATTTACCGTCTGACAAGCTGCGGGCAGATCATCAATATCACCCTGGCTGGGGTTGTCGCCTAAATCGAAGAGCGATTGCGCATACCCCGCCGTCTCTTGATTGAGGTTCATATGCGCGAGCGAAAACCGATAACCGGTGGCACCGTTTTGCCACGCCGCTTCGACACGCCCTTTTTGCTGCGCGAAACCTTGGTCGTCGCGATAACCCTCTTCGTCACCGCTCAAATCAAGCGTCACGCGGGTCATCAAACCGCCATGGTCTTGCGCGCTCTTCAAAGACAGCGCGTGGCGACCATAAGAGCCCGCCGCGATATCTGCGCTGGCACTGCTTTCATCGAGCGGCGCGGCGATGAAGTTAATCAGGCCGTGCACCGCATTGGAGCCGTAAAGCGCCGAGCCGGGGCCGCGCACCACTTCGACCGAGCCATCGGCTTGCGGCTGCGCATCCATCAGCGCATTGACATTGGCAAAGCCCGGCGCCCGCATCGGGATGCCGTCTTCGAGATAGAGGAAGGAACCGGCACCGGCACCGCCGACCAGAACCGCCGAGCGAATGGCGGTCAAATGCTCTTGCCCGCTGCCGCGATGGATATGCACGCCGGGCGCGCGATTGACCAACTCGACGGGAAACAGATTAATGCTCTCGGACGGGTCGAGCGTCGCTATATTGCCCGGATTGTCGATGCGCAGACTGTCTGAGCGCGTGGTGGTGACGATGACCTCATCGACGACCGCGGTTTGCGCGACAGTTTGTGTAATGGCTGGCGTGATGGCCGTGCCGGCCAGTAGCAGGCCGACCAAGACGCTGCGGTTTAATGTATCACCGATATTTTTGTGCATTTCTGCCTCCAAAAGGGCTAGGCAGTTCCTAGCCGCAACAAATCCAAAACGCGGACAAGGCCTGTCGGTTTACCCTCCTCGCAAACGAACAGGCATTGAATTTTGTTTTCTTGCATCAAGTTTAGGGCTTCGGCCGTCAGTTTGTCACCGCCAATCGTTAGGGGGTTGGCGGTCATAATGTCGCTGGTGGTTTTGGCCAAAAGGTCATCGGCCATGTGGCGGCGCAAATCGCCATCGGTGATAATGCCGGAAAGCGCGCCTTTGCCATCGACAATGCCGAGACAGCCGAAACCTTTTTCGGTCATCACCACAATCGCCTCATCCATCCGCATGGCACCATCTGCCAGCGGCAGGGCGTCGCCCGCATGCATGACCTCACGAATGCGGCTCAGGCTCGCGCCGAGCTTG
>JADHOK010000015.1 GCA_016779015.1 PS1 clade bacterium
CCGGGGTCGAGCGAGAAATAATGCGTCCTAATCAGCACTTGCCCGTCTTGCGGGGCGTCGGGGGTAAACGCCTCGAGCGCGAAACAATCGGCACTCGGCACGCCGCTGGGGTGTTTGGCCAGCGTCCATCTGCGATATTCGGTCATCTCTTACTTGCCTTTGAAATCGGGTTTGCGTTTTTCCTGAAACGCCGCCACCGCTTCTTTGAAATCCTGCGAGCGCATGCTCAGCCCTTCGGCTTGCAGGCTTATCGGCATCACCGCCGCCGCGACTTGGCGCAAAAACGCGTTGATACCGGCCTTTGACGCGGCAATGGCAATCGGCGCGCCCTCGGCCAGCTTGTCGGCAATCTGCATGGCTTTTTCCATCACGCCCTCGGCGCTGTCAGCATAAAATCCGGCGAGGCCCATTTCATGCGCTTGCTTGCCATCCACCATCTCGCCGGTCATCAGGTGATATTTGGCACGATTGACGCCGATGAGAAACGGCCAGATAACCTGCCCACCATCGCCCGCGCCGAGGCCCATATTGACATGCGTGTCGCCGAATTTGGCGTCCGGCCCGGCCACGATCACATCGCACAGCAAGGCGATATTGGCACCCAGCCCCAGCGCATAGCCATTGACGGCAGAGATAATCGGTTTTTCGCATTCCAAAATATGATCGACAATGCGCCGCCCTTCGGCGAGGCTTGGCATTTCAATGCCGGTATCGGCACTAAAATCGCCGCCGACGCAAAACGCCTTGCCGGCCCCCGCCAGCACCAGCACGCGCAAGTCGGGGTCGTCGTCAAAATCGCGGCTGAAAGTCATCATCTCATGGTGCATCCGATTGTCGATGGCGTTCATCTTCTCCGGACGATTGAGCGTCACCACCACCACGCCATTGTCGCGCCGGTCGATGGTCATGCGCTGATAATTTTCCTGTCTCAGCATAATCTCCCCCTCATTGGTCAGAAAATAGTTTGCCCTCAAGCGATGGGCTTATGCAAGCGGCCCGTTCTATGCTTGTTCAAAAGGGTGCCACGCGCTACATAGCAAGCATGGAAAAAGCCGCCAAAAGCTTGAAAATCGCCATGGCCCAACTGAACCCGACCGTCGGGGCAGTGGCTGCCAATGCCGATTTGCTCCGCAGCATCCGTGCCGCCTCGGGCGACGCCGACGTAATTGTTGCGGGCGAGCTGTTTTTGACCGGCTACCCGCCCGAAGACCTTGTTCTAAAACGCTCTTTTCTGGCCCATGTGGCGGCGCAAGCGGAGCAATTAGTGGCCGATACGGCGGAAGGCGGGCCAGCTTTGGCGTTTGGCCTACCGGTGGTTGAAAACGGCGTGCTTTACAACTCCGTGATGGTCGCCGATGGCGGGCAGGCGGCGGTGCGCCACAAAGTGCATCTGCCCAATTACGCCGTGTTTGATGAAAAACGCTTGTTCGAGGCGGGGGCTATGCCCGAACCGGTTGAATTGCGCGGTTTGCGGGTCGGCCTGCCGATTTGCGAGGATATTTGGTTCACCGATGTTTGCGCGCATTTAAAAGCCCAAGGGGCTGAGCTTTTAATCTCGCCAAATGGCTCGCCATTCGAGCGCGGCAAACATGCCAAGCGCTTGCACCACGCCGCCGCGC
The DNA here is from genome assembly GCA_016779015.1 of PS1 clade bacterium. GTDB lineage: Bacteria > Pseudomonadota > Alphaproteobacteria > RS24 > RS24 > UBA8337. Next base: position 1,620 of record JADHOK010000015.1, read on the forward strand.
GCGCCACCGAAACCAGTTTGCCGTTGGTTTATGTCAATCAATATGGCGGGCAAGACGAGCTGGTGTTTGACGGCGCGTCTTTTGCGATGAATGGCGATGGCAAGTTGGCGGTGCAGCGTCCGGCTTGGCAGGCCGAGGTCAATCTGCTGACCCTGAGCGAAAGCGCTGCGGGCTGGCAGGTGGTGGGTGGCGTGTCGGAAGATACGGCTGATAATTTGGGCGATAATTTGGGCGATATTTACGCCGCCGCCATGTTGGGGCTGCGCGATTATGTCGAGAAGAACCGTTTTCCAGGCGTCTTGCTCGGTCTGTCGGGCGGCATTGATAGCGCCATTTGCGCCGCCATGGCGGTCGATGCGTTGGGGGCGGAGCGGGTGCATTGCATCATGCTGCCGTCGCGCTATACCAGCCAGTCGAGCCTCGATGACGCTGCCGATTGCGCCAAAGCTTTGGGCATCAAGCTCGACGAGGTGTCGATTGCCGCGCCGGTTGACGCGGTGGAGGGCGCGCTGGGCAATCTGTTCAAAGGCACCAATGCCGATTTGACCGAAGAAAACATCCAGTCGCGCTTGCGCGGCACATTGCTGATGGCGGTGTCGAACAAATTCGGCAACATGGTGGTGACAACAGGCAATAAATCCGAGGTTTCGGTCGGCTATGCGACGCTGTATGGCGATATGAATGGCGGCTATAATCCGATTAAGGATATTTATAAAACCGAGGTGTTTGCTCTGGCGCGCTGGCGCAATGAAAACCTGCCAGTGGGTGGGCTTGGGCCGCATCCTGATGCCATGAAAGCGCCGGTCATCCCGCAAAATATTATCGACAAGCCGCCCAGCGCCGAGCTGCGCCCCGACCAAAAAGACCAAGACAGCCTGCCGCCTTATGACGCGCTGGACGATATTTTATTCGCGCTGGTCGAGGATGAATTGGGCGTCGATGAGATTATCGCCCGCGGCCATGACGCCGAGACGGTGAAGCGTATCGAACATTTGCTTTATGTTTCTGAATATAAGCGCCGTCAGGCCGCGCCGGGTGCGAAAATCGGAAATCGCAATTTCGGGCGCGACCGCCGCTACCCGATTACCAATGGTTTCCGCGACGCGCGCGCCTAAAGCCGACCCGAAACGCATTAAAATAAAACAAGGAATTTTATGACTGTTCGTACCCGCTTCGCCCCTAGCCCGACCGGCTTGCTGCATGTCGGCAATGCGCGCGCGGCCCTGTTTTGCTATCTGTTTGCAAAAGGCCAAAGCGGGCAATTCATCCTGCGCATGGATGATACGGATGAGGCGCGTTCGACGGCGGAATTTGCCGATGCCATCAAGCAAGATTTGGCATGGCTCGGCCTCGATTATGACGAGACTTTCAAACAGTCCGAGCATTTCGACAAATACCAGGCGGCGTTTGAGGATTTGAAAGCGCGCGGTCTGGTTTATGCGTGTTACGAAACGCCGGATGAGTTGGAACGCAAAAGGAAGCGGCAATTGTCGCGTGGCCTGCCGCCGGTTTATGACCGCGCCGCGCTGCAGCTCAGCGCCGACCAAATCGCCGCCTACGAGGCCGAAGGCCGGACGCCGCATTACCGCTTCAAATTATCGGGCCAGCCGATTATTTGGGACGATATGGTGCGCGGTGAACAAAAGATTGAAACCGCCAGCCTGTCCGATCCGGTCATCCGGCGCGCCGATGGGTCGTGGCTCTACACACTGCCCAGCGTGGTCGATGATATTGACGCCAAAATCAGCCATGTCATTCGCGGCGAAGACCACGTCACCAATTCGGGCGCGCAAATAGAAATTATTGAAGCTTTGGGCGGCACGGTGCCGGTATTCGCGCATTTTTCGCTGATGCTGGCGGCCGATGGCGGCGCGCTGTCAAAGCGTCTCGGCTCTTTGTCGCTGGGCGATATTCGCCAAAGCGGGGTTGAGCCAATGGCCTTGAACAGTCTGATTGCCCGCCTCGGCACGGCCGATCCGGTGGAGCCGGTGCAAACCATGGCGCAGTTGATTGATGGTTTTGATATGTCGCGGCTGGGCCGCGCCCCGGCGCGTTTCGATGCCGAGGATGTGACGCGCCTCAATGCCCGCATTCTGCACGAAATGCCGCATGAGACCGCCGCGCCGCGCCTCGCCGACATGGGCGCGCCCGAAGCGGCAGAATTTTGGGATGGTATCAAAGGCAATCTGACCCGATTTAGCGATGTGCAAGATATTTTGCGCCTCATTAATGGGCCGGTAACGCCGGTTATCGAAGAAGCGGATAAGGATTATATCGCCGCCGCGCTGGAAGCTTTGCCGCAGGGCGATTTGGACGAGGCCAGCTGGTCGCAATGGACGCAAAGCCTGAAGGAGAGCACCGGTCGTAAAGGCCGCGCGCTGTTTATGCCACTGCGTCAGGCGCTGACCGGTCAGGCGCATGGGCCGGAAATGCAGCATTTACTGCCGCTCATCGGCTATGATAAAGCTGTCGCCCGTTTACAGGGCCGAGAAGAGAGCCAAGCAGAAGGATAAGTGGTGATGGCACGCGAGCGCCTATACATTTTTGACACCACCATGCGCGACGGCCAGCAGACGGCCGGCGTTGATTTTGCCGTGGCCGATAAAATGAAGCTGGCGGCAGCGCTGGACGCGCTGGGCGTGGACTATGTCGAGGGCGGCTATCCCGGCGCCAATCCGACCGATACGCAATTTTTCAACGAGTTGGGTGGCCTGGAGCGCGCCAAGCTGACCGCTTTCGGAATGACCAAACGGGCCGGCCGCAGTGCCGATAATGACCCCGGCTTTATGGAAATTCTCGACGCGCCCTCGGCCGCCACATGTCTCGTCGCCAAAAGCTGGGACTATCATGTCGATGTCGCGCTGGGCATTTCCAATGCCGAGAATATCGATTGTATCGCCGAAAGTGTGACCGCCATCACCGAGCGTGGCAAAGAGGCGATGATCGATTGCGAACATTTTTTCGATGGCTATAAAGCCAATCCCGATTATGCGCTGGCCTGCGCGCAAGCCGCCATTGACGCCGGCGCGCGCTGGGTGGTGCTGTGCGACACGAATGGCGGCACCATGCCCGATGAGGTGTTCGAAATCGTCAGCGCCGTTACCGCGCATATCCCAGGCGACAAGCTCGGCATCCACACCCATAACGACACGGAAAATGCGGTGGCCAATTCTTTGGCGGCTATCAATGCCGGTGTGCGGCAAGTGCAGGGCACGATTAACGGGCTTGGCGAGCGCTGCGGCAATGCCAATTTGGTGTCGCTGATACCGACGCTGCTGTTGAAGCCGGGCTATGCTGGGCGCTTTGAGACCGGTATCGACGAAGCCAATCTGCCGCAAGTGAAAAACGTCTCCATGCTGCTTGACGATATTTTGAACCGCACGCCGAACCGACACGCGCCTTATGTCGGCGCGTCGGCTTTCGCGCATAAGGGCGGCATCCACGTCTCGGCGGTGATGAAAGACCCGTCAACCTATGAGCATGTGAAGCCGGAAAGCGTCGGCAATAGCCGGACTATTTTGGTTTCCGACCAAGCTGGCAAAAGCAATGTGTTGGACCGTCTGGCGACGGCCGGCATTGAGGTTGAGGCCAAAGACCCGGCCGTGGATCGCATCCTCCGCGAGGTCAAAGATAAAGAAATGGACGGCTATAGCTATGACGGCGTTGGCGCGTCGTTTGAATTGCTGGCATTGCGCCAGCTCGACCGCTTGCCGGATTATTTCGACGTCGGCGGCTACACCGTCAATATCACCAATGACGGCAATGACCGCACTGTGTCCGAAGCCACCGTGTCGCTGGTTATTGACGGCGAAACGGTTGAGGGCAAGGGCACCGGCAACGGCCCCATTAACGCGTTGGATATGGCGCTGCGCGCCGACCTTAAGCGCTATGCCAAGACCATTGACGCCATGCGGCTGGTCGATTTTAAAGTGCGAATTCTCAACACCGGTACCGAGGCGGTAACGCGCGTGACCATTGAAAGTGTTGATGAGAGCGGCAATAGCTGGCGCACCATTGGCGTCAATCCGAATATCGTCGTCGCATCTTTTCAAGCATTGAAGGACGCGGTGGTGTATAAGTTATTCAAAGACGGGGTTTCGGCGGTGCCGGAATCCGCGTCATAGGAGTCAGACAATGCGCGCATTGAAATCAGTATTGTTCCCTATTCACCCGGAAGGCTTTCGCTTTATCGCGATTTTCGCCGGGATGACACTGCTGTTGTTTTTTATCTCCGATATTCTCGGCTGGCTTGGGGTTATTCTGACGCTTTGGTGCGCTTGGTTTTTCCGCGATCCGGCGCGGGTGACGCCGCAGCGCCGCGGGCTGGTTGTTTCGCCCGCCGATGGCGTGGTCAATATGATTACCGAAGCCGTGCCGCCGCCCGAGCTTGGGCTCGGCGATGAAGCACTGCCGCGCATTTCGGTGTTCATGAATGTATTCAACTGCCACGTCAATCGCATGCCGATAAGCGGCAAGGTTTTGAAATCGCTATATCGCACCGGCCAGTTTTTGAGTGCTGATCTCGACAAGGCGAGCGATGCCAATGAACGCCAATCGCTGCTGGTCGAAGGCGAAGATGGCAAGCAAATTGTGGTGGTGCAAATCGCCGGTTTGGTGGCGCGGCGCATTTTGTGTTTCGCGCATGAAGAACAAGAATTCAATGCCGGTGAGCGGTTCGGCCTCATTCGTTTTGGCAGTCGCTGCGATGTGTATTTGCCCAAGGGCGGTGTTCCGCGTGTCGCGGTTGGCCAGTCCGCCATTGCCGGTGAGACGGTGCTGGCTGACCTGAAATCAAAAGAGAAAGAGCGCGAGACGCTGACCAGCTAGCATGGCCGAAGCCGACGACAAACAGCCGCAAGAAGCGCCGCCGCCCCAAAGCAGACGCGCACGGGTGACGGAAAGCATTAAAATCCGACAGTTCCCCATCCGGCGTATCATTCCCAATATGGTGACGTTGGCGGCTTTGTGCCTCGGCCTGACCGCTGTGCGGCAGGGGCTGGAAGGGCGTTTTGAGCTGGCCGTTATGTGCATTGTCATTGCGGGTTTTCTTGATGCATTTGACGGGCGGCTGGCGCGGCTGTTGAAAGCTGAAAGCCCGCTCGGCGCGCAGCTCGACTCGCTGACTGATTTTGTCAATTTCGGCATTGCGCCGGTGCTTTTGATCTATCTGTGGGCGCTGCAATCGATCGGCCGCCTCGGTTGGGCGGTTATTCTGGTTTATTCGGTGTGCTGTGCGCTGCGCCTCGCGCGCTTTAATGTCGATATGGAGGAGGCTGACCGACCGGCTTGGAAGACCAAGTTTTTCATCGGCGTGCCGTCGCCTTCGGCCGGCGGTCTGGTGATGACACCGATTTATCTGCAAGTGGCGGGCATTGTCGATTTGGCCAATTATCCAATAGTCATTTTGGCCAATACGATTTTGGTCGGCTTGCTGATGGTCTCGACCCTGCCGACATTCTCCGGCAAAGGGTTGACCCATATTCGCCGCGATTTGGTGCTGCCGCTCATGTTGTTTATCGGCTTCACGGCGGTGATGTTGTTCACCTTCCCATGGTTGACCCTAATCGCCATGGCGGCGGCGTATTATCTCATGCTACCGGTCAGCAGTTTCGCATATTGGCACTACAAACAGGCTTAAACCTTATTCGGCAGGGGCATCGTCTTTAACGCTGCCTTGTACGGTGTTGCGCATGGCTTCGCGCAAGCCGGAACCGCCGCGTAGTGTGGCAAATCTTTCGCGCAGATAATCGGGCAGATGCAACATGACCGGCACCAAAATCAGCGTCAAAAGGGTTGAGAAGCCGAGGCCGAAAATAATCGCCGTCGATAGCTGCACCCACCACGCGGCCGTCGGTTCGCCAAATTGCACAGAGCGGTCAAATACATTGATAGACGCTTGAATGGCCATGGGAAACAGCCCGATCATGGTGGTGACCGTGGTCAGCAAAATCGGACGCAAGCGCTGGCCCGCGGTCTTTAAAATGACATCGACCTTATCCATGCCGGTTTCCAGCAGGCGTTGATACGTATCAATCAGCACGATGGAATTATTGACCACAATACCGGCCAGCGCGACCACGCCGGTGCCGGTCATAATCACCGAGAATACCTGTCCGGTCAGCACCATGCCCAGCAGCACACCAATGGTCGACAAAACGACGGTAGAGAGCGTCAGCATAGTGCAATACAGGCTGTTGAACTGCATGAGCAGGATAATGAACATAAGCAGCAGCGAGGCAATCATCGCGCGCACCAGAAAAGCGGCCGCCTCTTCGGCTTCCTCATTGGCGCCGCGCAGACGCCATTTGACATCCGACGGCACGAAATCTTGCGTGCTCATCCATTGCAGGAAATCATTTTCCAATTCGGTCGCTAGATATTCCTGACCCGTTTCGGGGTTTATAGCCATCGCCGCTTGCACTTGGATGACGCGCTGGCCGTCAATCCGATTAATGGTGTCGCGTTTTTCAACCGGCTCGCGTTTGACGAAATTGGTAATCGGCACATTGCCCGCCGGGGTCAAAACCCGCAATTGGTCGAGGCGGTCGAAAGAGCGTGCGTCATAGGGATAGCGCGCGCGAATTTCGATTTCATCATCGCTGTCATCGGGGCGGTAATGGCCGATGAGGATGCCGTTGGTCACCAATTGAATGACGTTCCCGACGGTCGCAATATCGGCCTGAAAACGGCCCGCCGCTTCGCGGTCAACGCTCAAGCTCCATTCAATGCCGGGCAGGGGCAGCGTGTCCTCGACATCGACATAGAGGTCATCGCGCTCTTTCAAATAGGTGGTCATCATATTAGAGACGGCGGACAGTTTATCGAAGTCCTGACCGGCAATCTCGATTTCAATACCTTTGCCGGCCGGCGGCCCTTGCTCGGCCTCTTTGACTTCCACTTCGATACCGGCAAAGCGGCGACTGCGCTCGCTAATCTCGCGTATAATCTGGGTCGCCGGCGGGCGCGTTGAGAAATGGGTAAACTCGATGCGGATGAGGCCGATTGTGTCGGCCGGAATACGGCCTTCGCCCATGTTTGGCGCGCCGTCACCGCCGCCAATACTCGGCCCGGCTTTCGAAAAAGCCGACTGGATGCCCGGAATATCGAGGATGATATTCTCCACCAATTTGGTTGCTAAATCGGCTTCTTCAACCGATAGATTGCCGCGCCCTTTGACCAGCACATTAGCTTGCCACGGCTCTATCGAGCCGGAAAATTCAACACCATTATTAAATTGCCCATACAGAACAACAACCAGGCTGAGCACCGCCGCAGCCGAGGTAAGCGTGGCAATCGGCCAGTTCATGCACATTTTCAAAAAGCGCAAATAGCGGCCCGTCATACCTTTCATCTCGCGCACATTAATGCGGCTTTCGCCCGAAAGGCTCGACAATAATTCGTCGCCTTCTTGCTCCGAGCGACCGACCAGACCGCCAATCACCGGCATGAATAGCATGGCGGTCGCCAGCGAGGCGCTGAGCAGAATAATCACCGTAATCGGCAGATAAGACATGAATTTGCCGCTGACACCGGGCCAGAATAGCATCGGCCCGAAAGCCGCCAGCGTCGTGCCGGTGGATGACAATATCGGCCAGAACATGCGCGACGAGGCCATGGCATAGGCTTCGCGCCGCTCTAGCCCTTCGGCCATTTTGCGGTCGGCATATTCGACCACCACAATCGCCCCATCGACCAGAATACCGACCGACAGAATAAAGCCGAACATAATCATCATATTCAGCGTCATGCCCATCAAGTCGACAATCAAAAACCCGACCAGAAAAGAGGTCGGGATAGACAGCCCAACCAGCAATGCCGAGCGCAGGCCAAGCGCCGCAATGACCAATATCATCACCAGCATAATGGCGTTGGAGATGGAGGTCTCGAGCGAGCCGATCATCTCGAAAATGAAATTTGAAATATCGGAGGAGAAGTCGATATCGATAGTGTCCGGCCAATCGCCGGTAAATTGGTTCGTCACTTCGCGCACTTGCTGCGTGGTCTGCACCACATTGGCGCCGAGGCGTTTAACCACCTCAATCGAAATTGTCGGCTGGCCGTTAAAGCGCGCATAAATGCTCTGGTCTTTAAAAGTGCGGCGCACTTCGGCGATATCGCTGAGGCGCACCACCGCATCGCCGCGCGTCTTGATGGGCAATTGTCCGACATCGGCTTCGCTTTCAATCAGCCCGGGCACGGATAGCGAAAACCGGCCTTGCCCGCTATCAATCGCTCCGGCCGGAATAAGCTGGTTGTTGCGCGCCAGCACGTTGTAAAGCTCGCCCGAGGTGATGTTGTAATTTTCCATGGCGCGCGGGTCGATGATGATTTCCAACACCTCCTCGCGCTGGCCGATAAGATTGGCTTCCAGCACGTTGGGCATGCCGGAAATCTTTTCTTTCAGCGCTTTGGCGTGGCGATAAAGTTCGCGCTCGGAAGCGCTGCTGGTCAGATTGACCATAATCACCGGAAACAGGCCGGCGTTAAACTCGCGCACATCCGGCTCTTCAGCGTCTTCGGGCAGTTCGGGCCGGACTTGGTCCATTTTTTCGCGCACATCCAACAGCGCTTGGTCTTTGTTAAAACTGACATCAAACTCCAGCAGCACCGCGCCATAATTTTGCGCCGAGATCGATTGCATTTCCTTAAGGCCGGTGAGCGTTCTCAGCTCCAGCTCCATCGGCTTGACCAGCAGGCGTTCAGCATCCACCGGCGAAATGCCCGGCAGCACCACACCGACATAGATAATCGGTATCGGAATATCCGGGTCAGCCTCGCGCGGCAGCGAGATATAAGACGTCAGGCCGCCCAGCAGCAGCGCGACCAAAATGGTCAGCACGGCGCGGCTGCGGTCCATGGCGGCTGTGACGAATTGGAACATTATTGCATCACCTCGGAGCTTTCGGTTTCAGCCGATGCGGCTTCTGCCACAGGCAGAATTTCAAAATCGACCTCGCGGCCGTCGCGCGTATATTCGCCGCCCCGCATAATCACCAATTCGGATGCGGCGAGGCCGGTGACCACGGCGCCGTCTTGGTCGTCGGCGATGACCTGCACCGGCCGGATGGTGACGCGGCCATTATCGATAACGCGCACGCCGAGGCGACCGTCGCCGGCCAGTGTCAGCACGCTTTGCGGTACGCGGCTGGCAACGACTTCGCCGGCATTGATAATCAATTCGGCGGTCATGCCATCGCGCAATAGGAGGTCTTTATTCGGCACTTCCAGCTCGACGCGGAAAGTCCGCGTGGTCAGGTTCGGCGTTTCGGCGATATAGCGGATTTTGCCCGCCGCAAGCTCGCCGGTAGACATTTTGGCGGTGCCGCGCGCGCCGACGGAAACGCGGTTAATCTGGTTCTCGGCCACATAGCCGACAATCAGCAGCGGGTCTTTGTCGATAATCGTGCCGCAGGGCTGGCCCGGCGACATAAAATGCCCGATTTTTACCGGCTGGCGGTCGAGAATGCCGTCAAACGGCGCGCGGATTTTGGTCCGCTCCAGCTCCACCAAAGCGGCTTTCACCGCCGCGATGGAGGCGTCGAAATTGGCTTGCGCGGCGGCCATTTGGCTTTTTGACATATGCCCTTGCTGCACCAGCGTGCGCGCCGCATTGACTTCCAGCTTGCGGGCATCGCGTTGGGCGCGGGCTTGCGCCAGTTGCGCCTCGCGCGCCCCGACATCGATGCGGCAGATAATCTGGCCTTTTTGCACAAACGCGCCCTTTTCCACCGGCAGGCTGCTGATTGTGCCGCCGGTTTCTGACGCTACGGTCACAACCTTGTCGGCCTCGCTGCGCGCCTGCAGCACGATGGTGTTGGGGTAGGCGCGCGCCACAATCTCCTGCACCACGACTTTAAAATTGCGCGCGGCGGGGTTGGTGGTGCTAATCGGCTTGGCCGCTTCCACCGTCTCGGTGTTGAAAAGCACACCACTGGCGAGCCACACGATTAACGCCAAAAAGACGAAAATCGCGGTGCTGATGGGGCTGATAAGCCGCCGCCTTGGCTTGCTTTCGACGACAGGTTGGGTGTCGTGATCGTCAGGGTTAAATTCCATTTATTTTCGCTTCCCCTAGTGCCTCTTATATATAACGCAAAAATCCGAAATTTCTGCCCTTTGGGGGCGCTTTTTTTCGTTACCCGCGTTAGACTGTCTGCGGGTTACACAAATTCTACGGCCATGTCATCGGTTAGGCGAACGCGTGTTGGGTTTTTTTGACGGTCGAAACGACGCAGGAGGACAAATCAATGAAAGTTGAAAACGCGGTAATGCCGACCGAGGCGCAGCTTAAAGGGTTTTCAGAAAACGATCACGGCAACGCCATATCCATGGTTAACCTGTTAAAATTCAGAGAGAAAGCCGAATATCCGGAAGACCATGAATGGCACGGCAAGGATATGAGCGGTGCCGAGGCCTATGCGCTTTACAGCGACGGCATTCGCAAAATCATTGAAGGGCTGGGCGGTGAGATGCGGTTTGGCGGCAAGGTTGAGCGGCTGATGCTGGGCGAGGTGGAGGAATTGTGGGATGTTGTGGCGATTGCCAAATATCCCAACCGCCAAGCCATGTTTGAGATGATGTTCTCACCCGAATATGCCGAAATTGCCGTGCACCGCGAAGCCGGTCTGGCCGGCCAGCTGAACATTGAAACGACCGAGTAGTCCCGGGGTGGGGGGCGAAAGCCCCAAATCTCTATGCGGCTATGAACACGCTCAACGGCCTTTGGCCGTTGACGCCCCGTTAATCTTTTGAACTACCCCGCCGCTAAATGGCGGCGGCGCGCTCGCTGGCCTGTTTAATCGCCGTCTTGGCGTCCAGTTCGGCCGCTTCATAAGCGCCGCCGACCAGTTCGACCGAGACGCCTTTGGCCGCCAGCGCATCGTGCAATTCGCGCAGCGGCTCCTGACCGGCGCAAATAATCACCGTATCGACATCGAGGATATCCGGCTTGCCATTGGCGATAATGTGCAGGCCCGCATCGTCAATCTTTTGATACTCAATCGCGTTCATCATTTTAACGCCGCGGCGTTGCAGCGTCAGGCGGTGCGTCCAGCCGGTGGTTTTGCCGAGGCCTTTACCGACCGAGGTGTCTTTTCTTTGCATCAGAAAAATCTCGCGATCGGCGGCGGCGACCTGAGGCTCCACACCGGTCACGCCGCCGCGCGGATGGTTTTCAAAATCGACGCCCCATTCCTTGGCGAAGACGGCTTTGTCGAGCGCGCCCGACGGGCCGTCATGCGAGATGGTGTCGGCGACATCAAAGCCGATGCCTCCGGCGCCCATAATCGCCACTTTTTTGCCGACCTGCTTGGTGCCTTTCAAGACGTCGATATAGCTGGCCACTTTTGCATGGGTGATACCCTCAATATGCGGCATACGCGGGGTGATGCCGGTGGCGACCACGACATGGTCAAAACCGCTCTCCTCCAGCATTTTTGTGTCAACGCGGGTGTTGAGCTTGAGCGCGATGCCCAGCTTCTCAATCATCCGCCCGTAATAGCGCAGCGTCTCATAAAACTCCTCCTTTCCCGGCACCAGCTTGGCGAGGTTGAACTGCCCGCCAATCTCATCGGCTGCATCGAACAGCGAGACTTTATGCCCGCGCTCAGCGGCGACGGTCGCATAAGCCAGACCGGCAGGCCCGGCCCCGATAACGGCGATGCGCTTCGGCGTTGGCGTCGGCTCATAATTCAGCAGCGTCTCGTGACAGGCGCGCGGATTGACCAGACAGCTTGTCGTCTTGCCGCCAAATGTATGGTCGAGGCAGGCTTGGTTACAGGCGATGCAGGTGTTGATCTCATCGGCGCGGTCTTCCGCCGCTTTCAGCATAAAGGCGCTGTCAGCCAGCATCGGGCGCGCCATAGAGACGAGGTCGGCTTCGCCCGCCGCCAGCACATCTTCGGCGACTTGCGGCATGTTGATACGGTTGGAGGTGATGACCGGAATCGACACCTCTTTGCGCAGGCGACCGGTCACCGAGGTGAAAGCGGCGCGCGGCACCATAGTGGCGATGGTCGGAACGGCGCTTTCGTGCCAGGTGAAATGGGTCGAGACAATCGACACGCCGACTTTCTCAAGCTCGCGCGCCAGCTCCGCCACTTCCTCCCAGCTCATGCCGCCTTGCAGCATATCCATGGCGGCGATGCGGAAGATGATGATGAAATCATCGCCAACCGCTTCGCGGCAGCGCTTGGCAACAGCGAGCGGAAAGCGCATGCGGTTGTTGTAAGAGCCGCCCCATTGGTCGGTGCGCTGATTGGTTTTCTCGACCAGAAAAGTCGATAGCAAATAACCGGCCGAGCCGATAATCTCGACCCCGTCATAACCGGCCTTTTTGGCCATGGCGGCGCAATGGGCGTGGTCGGCAATCTGTTTTTCAATGCCCGCTTCGTCCAGCTCGCGCGGCGCAAAGGCACCGATGCGCGACTTCACCGGCGACGGGGCGACCGCCATATCATTATAAGCCAGCGGCCCCATATGCAGAATTTGCATGACGAATTTGCAATCGGGCGCGGCGTCATGCACCGCCTTGGTGACGATGGCGTGGCCTTCGACTTCCTTCTCGTTTTGCAATTTAGACGCGGCGAATACCTCATTGCCGTCGCCGTCTTTCATGGTCATGCCGCCTTCCGGATTGGGCGCGATGCCGCCGGTGATAATCATGCCGACGCCGCCAGCCGCGCGCTCGGCATAATAAGCCGCCATGCGCTCAAAACCGTCGGGCAGTTCTTCCAGCCCGGTATGCATGGACCCCATAATCGAGCGGTTTTTAATCACCGTATGACCAAGCTCCAACGGCGTAAACAGCCGCGCATATTTCTCGTGACCCGGTAAAATTTTCTCTGCAGCACTCATTTTCGTCTCCTTGATTGGCAGAGATGGTAGGGCGAAGGGCGGGGTTCGGCAAGTCTATCGCTTGCCCCAATCGCCATAAATGTTAGAGTTTACGCCAGTAATAAAAAGGAAACGCAATGCCCCCAGCAATGCCGTCAGAAATGTCGCCTGCGATTGCCTCCACCAAACAATCGGTGCTTGCCATGCTGGTTATGGTGGTGGTGATGTTCGCCGCGCCGTTTGGCCACATTCAATATTTGCACGCCAGCCACCATTGGCGCATCGCGCCCGACGGCGTGTATGGCGACACCGCGATGGTGGTGTCGGCGCATCGTCTGGCTAGCGAGGTGGGCCGCGATGTGCTGCGCCAAGGCGGCAATGCGTTTGACGCGGCGGTGGCGGTCAATTTTGCGCTCGCCGTGGTGTATCAGCAGGCCGGTAATATTGGCGGCGGCGGTTTTATGGTCTATCGCAAAGCCTCCGAAGACGGGGCTGATGGCGAAATCGGTACGCTGGATTTTAGAGAGCGCGCGCCCTTTGCGGCCAGCCGCGATATGTATCTCGACGCCGATGGCGAGGTGATTAAAGGCTTGAGCCTGAAAGGCCATTTGGCGGTTGGGGTGCCGGGCAGTGTGGCCGGCATGGCGGCGCTGCACGAGAAGTTTGGCAGCCGCTCCTGGGAGGCGCTTATTCGCCCATCAGTGAGGCTGGCGCAAGAGGGTTTTGTGCTGAGTGAGAAAGCGGCGCGCGGCTTTAATCGTTTTCAAAAAGTCTTTGCCGAGGTCAATCGTCACCGACCGCCGGTGCTGCGCGACACGCCTTGGAAGGCGGGCGAGCGGGTAAAATTCCCCGATTTGGCGCGCACGCTGGAGCTTATCGGCGCGCGCGGCAAGGCCGGATTTTATGAAGGGCCGGTGGCCGATTTGCTGGTTGAGGAAATGCAAGCCGGTGGCGGGCTGATAACGCATCGCGACCTTGCGGCCTATACGCCGGTGTGGCGCAAGCCGGTGCGCTTTACGTATCGCGGGCATGAGATTATTTCCATGCCGCCGCCCAGCAGTGGCGGGGTGGCGCTGGCGCAGCTTTTGCAAGGCGCGGAGGCATATGACATCGCCGCGCTTGGCCATAATTCGGCGGCGCATATTCACCTGATGACCGAGCTTGAGCGGCGCACCTATGCCGACCGCGCCACCCATTTGGGCGATACGGATTTTGTCGAGGTCGATATTCCCGGCCTGACGTCCGGCGCCTATATTGCCGCGCGCAATAAAGACATTTCGCTGACCCAAAAAACCCCCAGCGAGGCGGTGAAGCCCGGCTATGTGGCGCGCATGGAAAGCGCCGAGACGACGCATTTCTCAATCGTCGACGGGGCGGGCAATGCGGTGGCCATCACCACCACGCTCAACGGCATGTATGGCGCCAAAGTGGTGGTGCGCGGGGGCGGTTTCTTCCTCAATAATGAGATGGATGATTTCGCCATCAAGCCCGGCCATGCCAACCAGTTTGGCCTGCTGGGCGATGATAAAAACGCCATCGCGCCCGGCAAGCGCATGCTCTCCTCCATGACGCCGACCATTGTCACCAAAGACGGCAAACTGAAAGCCGTGCTCGGCACGCCCGGCGGCGCGACCATCATCACCTCGGTGTTTCAGGTGCTGCTGAACATTATAGATTTTGACATGACGGCGGCCGAGGCCGTGCACGCCCGCAAAAGCCACAGCCAATGGCAGCCCGATGTGGTGATGCTTGAGAAAGGCACGTTAAGCCTCGCCAATATGCGCGGGCTGCGGGCGCGCGGGCACCGGCTTTACCCGTATCCTTATTTCAAATGGCAGCTTGGCCGGGTGGAGGCTATTTTGGTGCATGAGGACGCCGAAACCGGCAAAACAACCCTCGAAGGCGCAGCCGATGCCAGCCGCGGTTTCGACGACTGGGCGAGTGGCTTCTAAGGCTTATTCTGGGCACTCAAACGCTCAACTGCGTTAGCTGTTGACGCCCCGTTTGCGGGCGCGGGCCATGCGGCCAAGCCTGCCCGCAAATAAACCTGAAGCAAAGGCAACCGCACAGGCGATATCGCTTCGAGGTGCGCCAAAAATCAATAACTTCACTCGAGGAAAATAAAAAGAAATAGCTTCGTTGAGTTTTCCGCCAAACACCTGAAACAAGGCGCATGATGTGCTGGTGATTGATAACAGGCGGCTGATTGAAAATTATTTCGACAAAATAAAGCTGTCGCCAGTCAATAGTGGTTCCGCCATGTGGGTTCCGCAGCCTCGGTGTCGAGACACGTTCAAGGGTTTTGAAAATTACCCTTGGGAACAGCGCAAGAAATGTGGTGAAGGTGCGGTGGCTGAATTATGCGTGCCTGACAAAATCGAAGATTTCGCGAATTATGTCGAAGATGTTTGGGAGATAAAGCCGGGCAACTAGCCCCCGACCCCGATTTTATGTATCTTCCGCCCCATGGACGAGGAACACCAAAAGAGCCCCTATAGCGTGGCTGCGCTGTATAAATTCGTGCGGCTGGAGGGCGTTGCGGGGCTGCCCGATTATACCGAAATGCAAGGGCCATTGCTGACCGCCTGCAAAAAGCTGGGCGTGCTGGGCACTATTTTGCTGGCCCGCGAGGGCATTAACGGCACGGTGTGCGGCAGCCATAATGCCATTGCCGCGCTGATGGCGCATCTGGCGACCGACCCGCGCCTCGCCGACATTCAAGCCAAATACAGCACCGCCGACGCGCCCGCTTTCCATCGTATGAAGGTGCGCCTGAAGCGCGAAATCGTCACCATGGGCCAACCGGATTTATTGGCGCATACCAACCCGATGGAGGCCACCGGCACCTATGTGAAGCCGTGCGATTGGAACGCGCTGATTGAAGACCCCGACACGCTGGTTATCGATACGCGCAACGCCTATGAGGTGGCCATCGGCACGTTTGACGGCGCGGTAGACCCCAAGACCGAGAGCTTTCGCGCTTTCCCCGAATGGGTCGATAGCTATCTGGCGCAACTGCCCGAGAAGCCGAAAAACATCGCCATGTTTTGCACCGGCGGTATTCGCTGCGAGAAGTCGACCGCCTATCTGGTCGGGCAGGGGTTTCAAAACATCTTTCATCTGGAAGGCGGCATACTGAAATATCTCGAGGAGGTGCCGCCCGAAGAAAGCAAATGGCAGGGCGATTGTTTCGTTTTCGATCAGCGCGTCTCGGTGCGCCACGGCGCGGCGGGGGGCTTGCAGCCGGGCGATTATGATATGTGCCATGCCTGCCGCATGCCGCTGACCGAGGCGGATAAACAGCACGCTTCTTTCGAGGCGGGTGTTGCCTGTCTGCATTGCATCGACACGCATAGCGAGGCCGACCGCGCCCGTTTCCGCGAGCGGCAAAAGCAAATCAAGCTGGCCAAGTCGCGCGGCGAAAAACATATCGGGGAAGCAGAATGAAGCCGCTGCTCTATAGCTTTCGCCGGTGCCCCTATGCCATGCGCGCCCGCATGGCGCTGGCCGAGGCCGAGGTGGCGGTGCGCTTGCGCGAAATCCTGCTGCGCGACAAGCCCGACCACATGCTCGCATTATCCGCCAAAGGCACAGTGCCGGTGCTGCAACTGCCCGACGGCACAGTGCTCGATGAAAGCCTTGAGGTGATGGATTGGGCGCTGGCGCAACACGACCCGCAAGGCTGGCTGGCGCATAAAGACGACGCGCTGATTGCGCGTTTCGACGGCGATTTCAAACACCATCTCGATCGCTATAAATACGCCACGCGCTATGCCGATGAGGCGGCCGATGCGCTGGCCCATCGCGCCGCTTGTCACGCCATATTGCAAGACCTCGAGCCGCTGCTGAAAGATGACTGGCTGGCCGGCCGCGCCGCCGGTTTCACCGATGTCGCCATCCTGCCGTTTCTGCGCCAATTCCGCATCGCCGATACCGGCTGGTTCGACAGTCAAATGGCGCTGCCCAATGTGCGCGCCTATGTGCTGCGCTTTCTCGACTGGCCGGTTTTCACGCGCATTATGGATAAATATCCGCTCTGGCTGGACAGCCAAACCGAACATCCGTTCCCGCCTCTGGCTTGAGCAAGCCGCTTGGTGTAAAAAAGCCGCTAAGATGTGCCACAGGAAAGACGCGCCACAGGAGAGTGATATGTCAACCGAGATGAATGATGGGCTGCCCGACGGCATGAAGGTTTGTATTGTCGGCGCGGGTTGTTCGGGCTTCACCACCGCCAAACGGCTGAAGGATTTCGGCATCGCCTATGACCATTTTGAAATTTCGGACAATATCGGCGGCAACTGGTATCACAAAAACCCCAATGGCAAATCGGCCTGCTATCAAAGCCTGCATATCGACACCTCGAAGTTTCGATTGGCTTTTGAAGACTATCCGGTGCCCGATGACTGGCCCGATTTTCCGCACCATTCGCAATTGTTCGATTACTTTAATGATTATGTCGACCATTTCGATCTGCGCGACAACATCACCTTCAACACGGCGGTAGAAGATGCGCGCCGCGATGAGGACGGCGTCTGGCACGTCACTCTATCGAGCGGTGAGACGCGCCAATATGGCGCGCTGGTGGTCGCCAATGGCCATCATTGGGACGCCAAAACGCCGAGCGAATATGGCGATGATTTCAACGGCATTCAAATGCACAGCCATGATTACGACTCGCCGTTTGAGCCGCACGACCTGCGCGGCAAAAATGTGCTGGTGGTCGGTGTCGGCAATTCTGCGATGGATATTGCCTCTGAAGTATCGCAGCGGCCGATTGCCAAAAACTGCTTTATCTCGGCGCGGCGCGGCGTCTGGGTGCTGCCGAAATATCTGAATGGCGCGCCGGCCGATAAAAGCGTCATGCCGGCCTGGATGCCGCAAGCGCTGGGCCGCAAGCTTGGCCAAATGGTCATCAAAAAAGCTATCGGCAATATGGAGGATTACGGCCTGCCCAAGCCCGACCATGAAGTGCTGACGGCGCACCCGTCGGTTTCGGGCGAGCTGCTGACGCGGCTTGGGTGCGGCGATGTCAAAGTGAAGACGGGCCTCGATAGGCTGGATGGCGACGGCGTGCGCTTCGCCGATGGTACGCGCGAAGAAATAGACGTGATTATTTGGGCCACCGGATACCGCATCTCGTTCCCGTTTTTGAAGCAGAATACTTTGGCGGTGGAGGATAATAAATTTCCGCTTTACCGCCGCATGGTGAAGCCGGGCTGGCGCAATCTGTTTTTTGTCGGCCTCGCGCAACCGCTGCCGACACTGGTCAATCTGGCCGAGCAGCAATCGAAATTCATCGCCAATGTGCTGGCCGGTAAATATCGAATGCCCGATGATGCGGCGATGGAGAAGCAGATTATCGCCGATGAAAAACTCTATCTCGGTCACTATTATGATAGCGAGCGACACACGATTCAGATCGACTTCAACAAATATGTTAAAGACCTTAAAAGGGAATTGCGCGGCAATTGGATTGCCGCCGAGTAAAACAGTTACCGGGGGGATAAAATGAATAAACTTATAATGGGCGCACTGGCGGCGTTGTTGATGGGGCCTGCTTTCGCGACCGATATGAACCCGAAAGTGCCAAGCGACGCGACCAAAGCGGCGCATAAAAAAGTGCTCGACCGATTGCCGTTTGAGAATACTGAGGATTTTGCGCTGGCGACGCGTGGCCAATTGGCCCAGCCGAAAG
>JADHOK010000016.1 GCA_016779015.1 PS1 clade bacterium
TCAATTGGCCTCTTAAGAGGCCGTTGTAAAGCCACCGCTTTCATTGCACTTGCGCTTGATTTCGGCTAGTTTCCGCGCCAGTTAACCGATTTGGAGACGGGTTATGTCCGTTCAGCAACGCAATGCGCGTTTAACCGTGCCGCAGATAATGGCGCGCAAAGGCAATGAGCCGATTGTCTGCCTGACATCGTATCACGCTCACACGGCGGCGCTTATCGACCCGCATGTCGATTTGCTGCTGGTTGGCGACAGTTTGGGCATGGTCATGTATGGCATGGAAAACACGCTGGGCGTCACGCTGGATATGATGATTGCGCATGGTGCCGCCGTGGTGCGAGGTTCTGGCAGCGCGCTGGTGGTGGTGGATATGCCGTTCGGCACCTATGAAGAAAGCCGCGCGCACGCCTTTCACAATGCGGCGCGGGTGATGAAAGAAACCGGCTGTCAGGCGATTAAGCTGGAGGGTGGCGAGCGCATGGCCGACACTGTGCATCATCTGACGCAGCGCGGCATTCCGGTGATGGGGCATATCGGTCTGACGCCGCAAAATGTAAATGTTATGGGCGGTTTCAAAACCCAAGGCCGCAACAAAGATGAGTGGCCGCAAATCGAGCGCGATGCGCTGGCTCTGGCTGAGGCGGGTGCTTTCGCTATTGTGCTGGAAGGCATTGCCGCGCCTTTGGCCGATAAGATTTCCGCCGCCATATCGGTGCCGACCATTGGCATTGGCGCGTCGGCCGGTTGCGATGGGCAAATTTTGGTCACTGAGGATATGTTGGGCCTGTCGCCCAGCGTGCCGAAATTCGTCAAAGAATTCGCCAGTTTGGGCGAGCAGATTGCCAATGCGGCAGAGGCCTATGCGCGCGATGTGCGGGCGCGTAAATTTCCTGAACAAAAGCACACTTATGCTCTAAAAGAAGACAAGGAATAGTTGGGGAACAGCCGTGAACGATAATATTTTTGACGAAATTACCGCCGATTTGCGCCGCGACCGCATGGCCGGTGCATGGGCCAAATATGGCCGATATATCATCGGCGTGGCGGTTGCGATTGTCGTGCTGGTGGCGGGCGTCACCGGCTACGACGCCTACACAACGGCGCAAGATGAAGCGGCCTCGGCGCGCTATGACGCGCTGCTGAACGAGATTGCCGAGGCTGAAAGCCAAGAAAAGATTGACCGCTTGCTGGCATTCAGCGCCGAAGAGAACAATGGCTATGGCGCGCTGGCACAATTTTCTGCCGCTTTGAGCCAAGCCGAAGAGGGCCAATATGACAATGCGCTGGACGGCTTTGACGGGCTGATTGCGCGCCGCGGTCTGCCGCAAAGTCTGCGCGATTTTGCGCGCTTGCAAGGGGCGATTATACTGCTGGATAGCGGTGGCAATCTTGACAGTGTTGAAAGCCGCCTTGGCGGGCTGCTGGATGAGGGCAATGGCTTGCAACCAATGGCCCGTGAGGTGATGGCGCTGGCTTATACGGTGCATGACAAACCGCTGGAAGCGCGCGACCTGCTGCTGCAGCAAATCACCGATGACGGTGTCAGTGGGTTGAGCCGCGCGCGCGCCGAGATTATGCTACAAAGCGTGCGCGGTGGTCTGGTGTCGTTGCCGATGCCGGACGAAAATGTTTCCGAAGACAAGCAAGAAAACTAGGGCGATGAAAATGGCCGCATTCAAAACCATGACCCGTTCTGTCGCGCCGCTATTGCTGGCCGCATTGGTGAGCGCCTGCGGTGGCGGCGGCGATGATAAAGAAAAATTCGCCGGCGACCGCATCTCGGTGCTGAGCTTTGATGCGCAATTGCGCGTTGACCCGCGCATTGCCGATGCGGCGGTGCCGGTGCTGCCGGCCTTTCGCAATGGCGAGTGGAGCAATCCCGGCGGCTTCCCGACGCATGCTTTTTATCACCTCGAACTCGATGGCTTGGATGATGGCTATAAGGTCAAATTTGTTGCCGGCAATGGCGGCTATAAGCAGATGAAAGCGCCGCCGATTGTCGCCGATGGCAAAGTGTTTGCTCTGGGTGCCGATTTGATGATTTCCGCCGCCGATATGAAAAGCGGCGAGATTTTGTGGCAGCAGTCGGCAGCGACACTGACCACGGAACCGAATTTCGGTTTGTCGCGCCTGTGGGGCAGCGATGAGAGGTCGGCTGATTTGCGCGATGGTACAGGCGGCGGTGTTGCTTATGGCCGCGGCCGGGTGATTGCGACCACCGGTTTTGGCGAGATTATGGCGCTGAATGGCGATACGGGCGAGATATTGTGGCGGGTGCAAAACGCCGTGCCGTTCTCCAATGCGCCGACCGTGCGCGGCAATCGGATTTTTGTCGCCTCGCAAGATAGCCGCCTGCAGGCTTTTGATATTGAGAGCGGTGAACGGCTGTGGGAGCATTTGGCGATTACCGAACAGGCGACGATTATCGGCGCGACCAGTGTCGCGGTGAACGAGCAGGTTGTGATTGCCGGTTTCAACTCCGGTGAGGTGGTGGCGCTGAGCCCGGTTAACGGCAATGTGCTGTGGACCGACAGTCTGACCAGCCGTGGCACGCAAGTGACGCCGCTGTCTAAACTCAATGCCATTGTCGGGCGTCCGGTTATCGACCGCGACCGCGTTATCGTCACCAGCCATGGTGGCCGCACGGCGACGATTGATATCCGCACCGGCGAGCGTATTTGGACGACCGATGTCGGCTCCATTGAGACGCCGTGGGTGATGGGCGATTACATTCTTGTCATGTCGCTTGAAGGCACGCTGGTGGCGTTGTCGCGCGAGCAGGGGCGCGTGCGCTGGCTGACACAATTGCCGTCTTTCGAGGATGAAGATGACCGTGAAGGGCGTATTCGCTGGGCCGGGCCGCTGCTGGCCGGTGGGCAGGTTATCCTTGCATCCTCCGACGGGCGACTGGTCACGCTCAACCCGACCAGTGGTGAAATAATCGGTTTTCAGAATATCGACGAACCGGTCAACGTCTCGCCGGTGGTGGCCGATGGCACCTTGTATGTGCTGACCGATGAGGGTTCACTCATCGCCCGGCGTTAGGGACGGCGCATGGCCGAAACCCCGCATCCTTTTATTCTGGCGATTGTTGGCCGACCCAATGTCGGCAAATCGACCCTGTTCAATCGGCTGGTCGGGCGTCGGCTGGCGCTGGTTGATGACCAGCCCGGGGTAACGCGCGACCGCCGCTTTGGCGACGCTAAGCTGGGCGATTTGCGTTTTCAAATTATCGACACGGCGGGTTTTGAAGACGGCAAAGCCGGCTCGCTGGAGGCGCGTATGCGCGCCCAAACCGAGGCGGCGATTGCCGAGGCCGATATGGTGCTGATGCTGACCGATGCGCGGGTCGGCATTCTGCCCGAGGACGAACTGTTTGCGCGGCTGCTGCGCAAAGCCAATGTGCCGGTTATGTTGGCGGCCAATAAAGCCGAAGGCCGGGCCGGTGATGCCGGTCTCAATGAGGCGTATCGGCTGGGCCTTGGCGACCCGATTGCGCTGTCGGCCGAGCATGGCAATGGCACGGATGAGCTGTATACGCAAATCCGCGACGCACAGCAGGCGCATAAACAAGCCTATGAAGAGGCGTTCGGCGTGGTGCTGGAAGACGCCGATGAAGACGGTTTCGACCCGCATTTCGACCCCGATGCGCCGTTTGAAGACGACCCCGACAAACCGCTTCGTGTGGCTATTCTGGGCCGCCCCAATGCCGGTAAATCGACGCTGATAAATTATCTGCTGGATGACGACCGGCTGCTGACCGGGCCTGAGGCGGGCATCACCCGCGACAGCATTTCGGTCAATTGGATGTGGGAGAGCGACGCCGCCCCCAATGGCGCGCGCCCGATAACCCTGTGGGACACGGCCGGTGTGCGCCGCAAAGCTCGGGTGATCGAGAAGCTGGAAAAGCTGTCGGTTGCCGACGGTCTGCGCGCCGTTAAGTTCGCCGAAGTGGTGGTGCTGCTCATCGATGCCACCAGCCCGTTTGACAAGCAGGATATCCAACTCGCCGATTTGGTGGAGCGCGAAGGCCGCGCTCTGGTCATCGCCATCAATAAATGGGATTTGAAACTCGACCGCAAAACCGTGCGCCAAACGGTCAATGACGCTTTGCTGCGCGCGTTGCCGCGCCTGCGCGGTGTGCCGGTGATTATGCTGTCGGCGCAAACCGGCAAGGGCGTTGAAAAACTGATGCCCGCCGTGCAGCGCCAATATGAATTGTGGAATGCGCGCATCGGCACCGCCAAGCTCAATCGCTGGCTCGGCGAGGTTATCGATCGGCACCCGCCGCCGGCCGATAAAGGCCGCCCGGTGCGCCTGCGCTACATCACGCAAGCCAAAGCGCGCCCGCCGACTTTTGTCAGCTTTTCCAGTCGCGGCCACGCCGTGCCCGAGAGCTATCAGCGCTATCTCGCCAATAGTCTGCGCGAGACTTTCGCGCTGGATGGCATCCCGTTGCGTATCTTCATCCGTAAGGGCAAAAACCCCTATGAGCATAAATAGCGCGCGATAAGCAATAAGTTCACGCGAAGAAAATATCCAAAATTAACGCTCTTTTAGCGCCCGCCGATGTCCATTAGAACATGGCCAAAATAACAAGTGGTCGGAGAGCCCCCATGGAAGTCGTCAAATCTCGTCAGCGCCCGCGCTGCGCCGTGTGCGGGTCATCCGCAATTATTTTATGCGGCCCGTGCGTTTGGCACCTGCCGTCGCAAAGCTGGCGCGCCGTGCAACCGCAATTGGCGCAAGGGGCCGATGGCGCTTTTCGCCCGCAAGGCCCGTTCGAAGAGTTCCGCTGCCAGGAATGCGAAGAAATCGTCGGCGTCAAGTTTGGCCGGGGTTGATGTTAAAGAAAGTCAACAGACCGCGCTGCGCCGATTGCGGCTCCACCAATATCGTTTTGGAGGGGCAGGGCGAATGGGATGCTTCAATTCAGGCTTGGGCAATGCGCCAGCCAAGAACAATTGATATCGACGGAGCCGCTTTCCCCATTGATGAAACGGAAAGCTTCTTTTGCAGAGCTTGTAGAGATATTGTCGGACTGACGCCGCTCTAGCTGATTATTCTTCTTCGGGCTTTTCTGGCGCACCCTTTTTTGGTTGCCTTTTTTTGATGCTCATACCTTCGAAAAACGCGAACGGATGGTCGCTCTCCTCTTAAACTTTTAATCGCCCACGCACTTCTTTGAGCAGGTAATTGCGGATGCCGGTTTTGTCGGTTTCGTTGGCGAAATGCGCCATGCGATGGTGATGCGCGCAGAGAACGGATAAGTTCCAAATGGCGTCTTCGCCGCCATCGCAAAGCGGCACAATATGATGCACTTCAATATAGAGTTTGCCGTCCGGTTTTTTGAAGCGATTGCCGCAATCGGTAATCAGGCACTGTGTGCCAAAGGTGCGCCGCGCCTCACGCGCCCAGCCTTGGTCGCGCACATAGGTTTCCATCAGATGTTCGCGTTTTTCAGGTAGCAGATAGGGTCGCATAAATAATTTGGCGCTGCCTTCGCCCATGCCGTCAGGTTCTTTTTCCCACAAATCCCAAAGGTCGGCGGCATCGAGCGCCTCTTTCTCATGGGTGAGATATTGAATACTGCGCAGCGTGTATGTGCCGTGATTATCGACAAAAGAGAGTATTTCATCATCGCGCAGAAACTGAAATTGCTGTCGCACTTTAGCCGCGACATTCCTGTTCTCGGGCCGAAAGGCCTGCAATAGGCCGAGACGCTCATCCAGAAATTCTTGCAGCGTAAACGTGCGCGAGCCGTGCGCGTTACAATAATCGACTATTTCGGCCAGAATTTGCTGTTTCCAAGTAACGGCCACTAAAAGTCACCACAATGCACGCATGGGGTGACGCGGGCGTGATAGGTCAGGGCTTTGTCCAGCGCGCTATTGATATCCTCATGCGCGCCGAGGTCCATGCGCTCGGGGTGCGGCACCAGCAAGCCGCAGCCCTCTTGGTGCACTTCGTAAGAGCCGTCGGGCAGTGGGTCGGGGTTGATATGATAAAACGCCATGGGGGTTTTCCTTAGGTTTTCCTTCTTCTTATTGAGGAAAGCCTAACCCGAATGGGTTAAAAAAATCTAGCGTTCAATAATCATCTTTTGAAATCGACAATCTCGCCATTGCGCGTCTCGCCCTCGGATAACAGTTCGAGGAAAAGCGGTGCCAGCGCGCCGGGGGCGGGCAGGGTTTCGGGGTCTTCGCCCGGCATGGCTTGCGCGCGCATGGCGGTGCGTACCGGCCCCGGCGACACCAGATTGACGCGCAGCTTGTCGTTGTCGTGCTCATGCGCCCAGCTTTTCACCAGCGCATCCAACGCCGCTTTGCCGGTCGAATAAGCGCCCCAAAACGGGCGACATTTTTGCGCCGCGCCGGAGGTGGTGAAGACGGCGCGCGGCGCGTCGGCCTGCATCAGCAATGGCTCCATGGCGCGAATGAGGCGGGCATTGGCGGTGACGTTAACGGCCAGCACTTTGTCCATTTCTTCAGGGGCGATATGCGACACCGGCGTCAGCGGCCCCAGCACACCGGCATTGCCGACCAATAGGTCGAGCTTGCCCCAGCGCTCGGCAATGCTGGCACCCAGGCGGTCTATGGCCTCGCCATCGGTTAGGTCCATCGGCACCCCGGTGGCCTCGCCTTTATTGGCGGTAATAATGTCGTAAAGTTCTTCCAATGCGCCTTGGGTGCGGCCCAGCATCAGCACATGCGCGCCCGCCGCCGCCAGCGCCTCGGCCACCGCCCAGCCAATGCCGCGCGTCGCGCCGGTGACCAACGCCAATTTGCCGTCAAAGCGCATATTAGCCTTGTTCCGCCAAGAGCGAGAGCTGGTGCAGTTTTTCGTCGCCCTGCTGGTCGGTCAGTCCGGTCGGGTAGTCGCCGGTAAAGCAATGGTCGGTGAATTGCGGCCGCTTGGGGTCGCGCCCTTCGGGATAGCCCATGGCTTGATACAGCCCGTCAACGCTCAAAAAAGCCAGACTGTCGGCACCGATATGGGCGCACATTTCGTCCAATGAGTTTTGCGCCGCCAGCAGCGCGTCTTGGTCGGGCGTATCAATGCCGTAAAAATCGGGGTGGGTGATAGGCGGCGCACCAATCCGCATATGCACCTCGGTGGCCCCGGCATCGCGCATCATCTGCACGATTTTGACCGAGGTGGTGCCGCGCACAATCGAGTCATCGATCAGGATAATGCGCTTGCCCGCAACGTGAATGCGGTTGGCATTGTGCTTCAGTTTCACCGAAAAAGCGCGAATGCTTTGCTGCGGCTCAATAAAGGTGCGGCCGACATAATGATTGCGGATAATGCCCAACTCAAACGGCACACCCGACGCCTCGCCATAACCGATGGCCGCCGGCACGCCGCTATCGGGTACCGGTATCACAACATCGGCATCGACATGGCTTTCCGCGGCCAGTTGGCGGCCAAACGCCTTGCGGCACTCGTAAACGCTTTTGCCGCCCACCGTGCTGTCGGGGCGCGCGAAATAAATATACTCAAAAATGCAGGGGCGCGGCTCCATGGGCGGAAACGGTTTGACGCTCTCCAGCCCGTCTTCGGTGATGATGACAATCTCGCCATTTTCCACCTCGCGGACAAATTTCGCGCCGATAATATCCAGCGCGCAAGTCTCAGAGGCGAGGATGTAAGCCCCATCCAGCTCGCCAATCACCAGCGGGCGAATGCCCAGCGGGTCGCGCGCGCCGATGAGTTTTTTATTGGTCATCACCACCAGCGCATAAGCCCCTTCGATTTGAAACAGCGCATCGGTGAAGCGCGACAGCGTGTTGACGCGTTTGGAGCGCGCCACCAATTGCAAGATGGTCTCGGTGTCAGAGGTCGATTGGAAAATCGCCCCCTGTTTCACCAATTCATCGCGCAGGGTCAGCGCATTGGTCAGATTGCCGTTATGCGCGACCGCAAAACCGCCGCCGGTCAGGTCAGCAAATAGCGGCTGCACATTGCGCAACACGGTCTCGCCGGTGGTTGAATAGCGCACATGGCCGACCGCGCTGGTGCCTTGCAATTGGTCCAGCACATTGGCTTTGGTGAAATGGTCGGAGACCAGACCCAAGCGCCGCTCAGCGAAAAAATTCTTGCCGTCGAAAGACACAATGCCCGCAGCTTCTTGCCCGCGATGCTGCAAAGCATGCAGACCCAGTGTCGTTAAAGCGGCGGCGTCGGGGTGGCCGAAAATGCCGAACACGCCACATTCTTCACGCAGTCTGTCACCGTATAAGGTGTCCGAGACTGTCTGGTGATGATTTTCGCTCATTCGACCCCTTCCGTGTTACGGATCAAGCGTTCCATCTGCTCGCGTTCACGCTGTTTATAGCCCGTGTCCGGTTCGCTGTCTTGCACTTCCTCAACTAATTTTTCCATCTCGTCGCGTGCCGCTTTTTGCAGCACCGCTTCACCGGCCTCCTGCAATGCCTCGGTGCCTTGCTCGCCAAGGGTTTCGCCAATATTAGTGACACTTAGCGGCAGTCGGTCGAGTGGCACAATGGCGACAAACGCTTTGGTGCCGGTCTGCAATACGGGCCGCAGTTTTGCCTCGGTGATGAAGTCGGGATGGTCGCTTTCGGGAATCACCGTGGAGACGCCGAAATAGGCCATGCAAACGATAAAGAAACCGCGCAACGCGCCAAAGCCGACGCCCAATGTGCGGTCGAGCGCATTAAGTCCGGTGCCTTTGATGGAGGATGAGACGAAACTGCTGGCGATGGAAAAGGATATCAACACCAGCAAAAAGATTATCAGCATGGAGCCGCCGGTAACGGCCCAGTCTATGGTGATATAGCTGGCCAGCAACGGCTTCAGCGACGGCCCGAAAAATATCGCGGCATAACCGGAGATAATCCAGCCGGTGATTGACAATACTTCTTTGGTGAAGCCACGAATAAGCGACAGTGCCGCTGATACCAGCAGCACGGCGATGATAATGTAGTCGAGCGCAACCATGCGATTGATTTATCATGAGTCGGGTTTTTTGGGCCTGTGTTCGTTAGCCTGTGTTCGTTAGCCTGTGTTCGTTAGCCTGTGTTCGTTAGCCCGTGTTCGTTAGCCCGTGTTCGTTAGCCCGTGTTCGTTAGCCCGTGTTCGTTAGCCCGTGTTCGTTAGCCTCAATCACCCGTCACTGGGGGTAACACCCAGCGCGGCGATGAGTGCGCCGAGGTCTTCAATCTCGCGCAGTTTGACACCTTGGACGCGTTCGCCTTTGCCGGGCTTGGGCGCATAGGCGGCGGTGAAACCCAGCTTCTCGGCTTCTTTCAAGCGCACATTGTTTTGCGCCACCGGCCGCACCGCGCCCGACAAGCTCAACTCGCCATAGACAATGGTGTCGCGGGCAATCGGCTTGCCGCTGAGCGAAGAAATCAATGCCGCCGCGACGGCGAGGTCGGCCGCCGGTTCGTTAATACGCAGACCACCGGCGACGTTTAAAAACACATCGCGTCCGGCAAAAGAAAGCCCGCAGCGTGCTTCCAACACCGCCAGCACCATAGACAGCCGATTGGCGTCCCAACCGACAACCGCACGACGCGGGGTCGCCAGAGAAGACGGCGCTGCCAGCGCTTGAATTTCCACCAGCACCGGCCGTGTGCCCTCAATACCGGCATAGACTGCCGCGCCCGGCACATCCGCCTCGCGGCCTTCGAGAAACAGTGCCGAGGGGTTTTGCACCTCCATCAAACCTGCTCCTTGCATTTCAAACACGCCCATTTCATGGGCCGGGCCGAAACGGTTTTTAATCGCCCGCAAGATGCGGAATTGGTCGCCGCGATCGCCTTCGAAATAAACCACCGTGTCGACCATATGCTCCAACACGCGCGGGCCGGCAATCTGCCCGTCTTTGGTTACATGGCCGACCAGCACCAATGGCGCGTCGCTGTGTTTGGCGAAATGGATAAGCTCTTGGCTGGCGACGCGTACCTGACTGACCGTGCCCGGTGCCGCTTCAATGGCGGGCGACCACATGGTCTGGATGGAATCGATAACCACCAAAGCTATGTCGCCCTGTTTTTCCAGCGTCTTGATGATATCGGCGACATTGGTGGCGGCCGCCAAATGCACATTGGCGTCGGTCAAGCCGAGGCGCGCCGCGCGCATACGTAATTGCGCCAGCGCTTCCTCGCCCGACACATAAATCACCTGACCGCCCGACGCTTCGGCGCTTTTGCTGACGGCGGCGGCGGCTTGCAGCAGCAGGGTAGATTTGCCGATGCCGGGGTCGCCACCAATCAGCGTCGCCGAGCCGGGCACCAGCCCGCCCCCCAATACGCGGTCAAATTCGGCAATGCCGGAAGTGCGCCGTTCGGGTTCTTTATCGTCACCGGCAAGCGGTGCCAATTCAACGCTTTTGCCTTTGGTTTTCTTGGCGCCGCGCCCGATTGGCGGTGCGGCGCTGCCGGCGATTTCTGAGATGGTGTTCCACTGGCCGCAAGCTTCGCATTTGCCCGACCATTTGGTCGAAACATTACCGCATTGATTGCATATGAATTCGGCGGTTGCGCGGGCCATCACTCAGCACCCATTTGCGATGAGGCAGCTTCGATACGCTGTCCCTCGACCTCGATCGGTCCGTAGGGCAGGCCGTTGATGAACTGATTGAGAAACGGGTCGTCAGAGGCCTCGAGCTGTTCTGTCGTGCCTTGCCAGATAATCTCGCCTTTGTATAAAAGCGCGGTTTTATCGGCAATGGCGCGCACGCTGGTCATATCGTGGGTGATGGTCATGGTGGTCGCGCCAAGCTCGCGCGCGCAATCGCGAATAAGATGGTTGATGACATCGGTCATAATCGGGTCGAGACCGGTGGTCGGTTCGTCGAAGAAAATAATCTCCGGCTTGGAAGCAATGGCGCGCGCCAAACCGACGCGTTTATGCATACCACCGGAGAGCGAAGCGGGCGACAAGTCGAGTAATTCAGGCCCCAATTCGACGCGCTTCAGCGCGTCAACGGCGAGGTCGCGCGCATCGGCTTCGCCCATACCGTCGTTTTGAATGGCGCGGAAAGCGACATTTTTCCAAACCGGTAGGCTGTCAAACAGCGCGCCGTTTTGAAATAACATGCCGATTTGGTTGTCGATATGCGCGCGGTGGCGGCGCGCCACGCCCAACGTCTCTTGCCCGTCAATCTTAATCGAGCCGCTTTCCGGCGTCAGTAGGCCGAGAATGGATTTTAACATCACCGATTTGCCGCTGCCCGAACCGCCAATCACCACAACCGATTGGCCGGTCTCGACCTCAAGATTGACCCCACGCAACACGTCCTTGGAGCCGAAGCTTTTGTGAATATCGCTGAGGGCAATCTTCGCGGTCATGATGAGAACAAGAGCGACGTCATGAGATAATTGGCCGCGAGGATGAGGATGGAGGCCGAAACCACCGCATTGGTGGTGGCGCGACCGACGCCCTGCGCGCCGCCTTTGGAATAATAGCCGTTATAGCACCCCATCATGGCGATGATGAAACCGAACACCGCTGCTTTAATGAGGCCCGAAGAGACGTCATCAAAGGTCAGGAAATCAATCGTGTTCTGCACATAAATCGCGGCGTTGAAGCCAAAGCTTTGCGTGCCGACCACAAAGCCGCCAAACACGCCGATAATATCGGCCACCAGCGCCAACACCGGCATGCATAGGGTGGCGGCGATGACGCGCGGTGCGACCAGATATTTATGCGGGTCGGTGGATAATGTGGTCAGCGCGTCAATTTGTTCGGTGACGCGCATGGTGCCGATTTCGGCGGCGATAGCAGCCGAGACGCGGCCGGCGACCATCAGGCCGCCCAGCACCGGCCCCAATTCGCGGGTGATGCCGAGCGCGACAATGCTCGAGACAATGGCCTCAGAATTGAACTGGTTGCCGCCATAATAAATCTGAATGGCCAGCGCGCCGCCGGTGAAGAAAGAAGTCAACGCCACTACGGGCAGCGAGAAATATCCGATGCGGATGATTTGCTGGCCGATAATCCGGAAATAAATCGGCGGCCGCAGCATGGAGGCGAGGGTCTGCCCGACAAACACGGAAAGACGTCCGGTTTGCGCGAAGAAAGAAAGAAAAAACGCCCCAATAGTTGCCAAAAAATTCAAAAGAGCGTCCCCCAAGCGTCAGCTATATATGCGGTTATAGCGGCTACCGAGCGATGTGAGAAGCTCATAAGAGATGGTGTTGCCTTGGCGCGCCAGTCGGTCAATCGGGTTGTCAGTGCCGAATATTTCGACCATATCGCCGACCGCGGGGGGGCGCGCCAGCCCCGCCAGATCGGTCAGGTCAACCGCCAGACTGTCCATGGATACGCGCCCCAGCAACGCTACCGGGTGCCCGCCAATCGTAAAGCGAACCTTCGACGGGCTATGCGTTCCGAAATAGCGCGACAGACCATCGCCATAACCGAGGCTGGCAATGCCAATGGTCATCTCGCCCGAAGCGGTGAACGTCGCGCCATAGCCGATACTGTCACCGGCTGATAGCTGACGGGTTTGCAAAAGCGGCGCGCGCAAGCTGGCAATCGGCAGCAACGCGTCTTCTTCGCGCGCCGTGGCCGAGCAGCCATAAAGCATGGTGCCGGTGCGTACCATGTCGAAATGATAATCGGGGCCGAGCATGGTGCCGCCCGAATTGGCCAGCGAGGCAGGGGCTTTGGGAAGCGCGGCAAGGGCGTTGCGAAAGCGTTCCAATTGGGCTGCGTTCATCGGATGCGTCGGGTCATCGGCGCAAGCCAAATGGCTGGCGATGAGGCTCAATTCCCAGCCGTCGAATAATTGCGGCTTTGCGGCCAGCTCGGCGACGCCCAATTCGCCAAAGCCGAGACGGTTAAAACCGCTATCGACAAATAAGCAAGCGGGCAGGGGTGTATTGTCTTGGTGATTGTCTTGGCAATAGGCTTGCCATTCCTCGACCTGTGCCATGGTGATGAGGCAGGGGCGCAAATCATGCGCGGCAAATTCTTTAGCTGTGCCACGCGGCACGCCGTTCAGCACATAAATCACCGCTTCCGGCAGCAGCGCGCGCAGGGCTATGCCTTCGTTAAGTTGCGCCACCCAAAATACTTTGCAACCGGCGGCGGCCAGTGTCGGCACAATCTGGGCCATGCCGAGGCCATACCCATCAGCTTTGACAACAGCGCTGGTTTGCGCCGCGCCGGCGTGTTTTTGCATGGTTTTGTAATTGGCCGCCAGCGCCGCCAAATCAACCCGCAATTCGGCTTGGTCAGACGCCGCCATATCAGTCAAAGCGCTCCGGCAGGTGGTCTTCCTCCTGCAAATCGGTGAAGCGGGTGAACTGGTCTTCAAAGGCCATTTTGGCGGTGCCGGTCGGGCCGTGCCGGTTTTTGCCGATAATCACCTCAGCCGTGCCATCGACGGCGGTCATACGTTCTTCCCATAGCATGAAATCTTCGGTGCCTTCTTGCGGCCTTTCACGCGCCAAATAATACGGCTCGCGATAGACAAACATGACGATGTCGGCGTCCTGCTCAATCGAACCGGATTCGCGCAAATCAGACAGTTGCGGGCGTTTATCGTCGCGTTGTTCGACCTGACGCGACAGCTGCGCCAGCGCCAATACCGGCACGTTGAGTTCTTTAGCCAGCGCTTTCAATCCTTGGGTGATTTCGCTGACCTCCTGCACGCGGCCTTCGCGCCCGCTGGAGGCGCGCACAAGTTGCAGATAGTCAACCACAATTAGCCCCAGCCCGTGCTGGCGTTTCAGCCGCCGTGCCCGCGCCGCCAAAGTCGCCAAAGGAATGGCGCCGGTATGGTCGATAAACAATGGCGCTTCTTGCAGCTCACGCGCCGCGCCGACCAAGCGGGCATATTCGTCTTCGTGAATTTCGCCTTTGCGGATTTTTGAGGAAGAAACACCGGCTTGCTCGGCCAGCATCCGCGTCGCCAATTGTTCGGCGGCCATTTCGAGCGAGAAGAAGCCGACCACGCCGCCTTCTTTGACCTCCACCGAGCCGTCGGGATTGGTTTCGACATTGCCGCTCTGGCGCGCCTTCATATAATCATGCGCGATGTTGAAAGCGATATTGGTCGCCAGTGCTGTTTTACCCATGGCCGGGCGTCCGGCGAGAATGAGCAAGTCGCTTTCCTGCAAACCGCCCAGCAGCTCGTCAAGGCCCTTAAAACCGCTCGAAACGCCCGACAGATTGCCGTCGCGCTGATAGGCTTTTTCAGCCATTTCAATGGCGCCGGTCAGCGAGGTGTCGAAAGTCATAAAGCCGCCTTTATGGGCGCCTTTCTCGGCAATATTATACAGCGCTTGTTCGGCTTTATCGATTTGGTCGTCGGGCTTTTCGTCAATATCGGCGTCAAAAGCATCGCCGATCATCTCTTGGCCGACGACAATCAACTGGCGGCGAATGGCCAAGTCGTAAATGGTCTGGCCATATTGCTTGGCATTGGCGATGGTCGTCGCATTGCTGGCCAGGCGAGCCAAATAGCCGACACCGCCAAGCGCGACGAGCCCTTCATCCATTTCCAGATAAGTCTTCAGCGTTACCGGCGACGCCAGATTGCCATTGCCGACCAGCTTGCTGATGGCCTCGAAAATGCGTTGGTGCACCGGGTCGTGAAAATAGGCGGGCTTTAGAAAATCAGCCACTTGGTCGAGCGCATCATTATTGATGAGCAGCGCGCCCAACAGCCCTTGCTCGGCCTCGATATTATGCGGCATTTGCCGAAAATCGGCGCTTTGCGGCTGGTTGACGGGGGCGAGAGGGGTTACTGGTGTATCTGACATGAGGCGAGATTAGACAAGGTGGTTGCGACTGGCGAGACAAAAAAAGACCTCGCAAAAATAATTTTTGCGAGGCCTGTTAGTAATGGGGAAAAGTCCGAATTAATCGTCTTTCTCTTCCTCATTGTCGCTTGACTCTTGTTCAGCTTCTTCTGCCGTCTCATCAGCAGCCGTCTCTTCTTCAGGGGCAGCTTCTTCTTCGGGGGCAGCTTCTTCGCTGGTCTCTTGCGTGGCTTCTTCAGACAAGTCGACGTCCACGCCTTCTTCGAAAACTTCTTCGACGGCGATGGTGTCTTCTTCGTCAACTTGCTCGGCAGTGACATCCTCACCGGCGGCTTGGCGCTCGGCTTCATCTTGCGTGCGCGCCACATTGACGGTCACGGTCGAGGTCACTTCCGGATGCAACACCACATTGACTTCGTGCAGACCCAGAATTTTGATCGGTTGTGCCAGCACCACCTGATTACGGGCCGTCTCGAAACCGTTTTCGGTCAGCAATTCGGCGATATCGCGCGTTGTCACCGAGCCATAAAGCTGGCCGGTATCGCCGGACTGGCGAATGACCACAAAGCTTTCACCATTCAGTTTGCCGTCGACGGCTTCGGCGTCGCTTTTGCGTTCCAGATTGCGCGCTTCCAACTGCGCGCGGTCTTCTTCAAACCGCACGAGATTGGCTTTATTGGCGCGCAGTGCTTTACCCTGCGGCAGCAGATAATTGCGGGCATAGCCGTCTTTCACAGTCACGACGTCGCCCATTTGACCAAGCTTTGCAATGCGTTCCAGCAATACAATTTGCATGTTCTTACTCCTCGTCCCCTTCTGCGTCAGATGGCTTGTCAGGGCGCCGGTTCAGCCCGCGAAAATCAAAGCGGGTATCCAGCAATCCCATTAGGCTGATGGGGATAATCACCCAGGCCATCACGAAAATCAGGAAGTAAAGCACGGCGAGCATAAAGCCACGCCCATTCCAGTGGCGGGAAATAGCATGAATAATCGCTAAACCCAATAAAAAATATGCGGCCAAAATTGAGGCCGCCAGTGCCGCGCTCAGCGTCGCCAGCCAGCCCGAAGCCAGCATCGCGCCGGCCATGAAAATCGCCAGCGGCCCGACCAGCCAAATCGGCAATTGCAAACGGAAATAATTATCCTGCGGGCGCAGATTGCGTTTCACCCGCACCAGCAATGCTTGCGCCAATTGCAGATTGCCCAGCAAAATAAGCGGCCAGCTGGCAAAGCCGGTGATCAGCATCACATTGGCAATCCACAGCATTTCTTCCTGCGAGGAAATGCCATAGACCTGCACCAGTGCGTTGCGCACTTCGGGCGCTTGCTGAATGGCATTGGCAAAAGATTGCGGCAGGCCTTCAGAGCCGCCGGTAATGAAGAATATCAAGATAGTGCCAATACCGGTCATCGCCAGCGCCAGCACAATCATTTGCGTTAACGGGAAGAAAAAAAACTTGCCGTCAGCCGTCTGCCGCGACAATAACCCTTGCCGCACCAGCACCAATGTCGGTGCCAGAAATGTAATAGCGAACACAATCGCCAGAGGCGGCGACAGAATAATCGCCGTCAACACCGCTGCGACCACGGCCGTGATGACGGCTTGTGTGATCCCGAAAGACAGGCCGATAGCGGCAATCGGCAACGGCGCGAAAGGCATAAAAACAAGTGCGGCGAACAGCACGAAACTGCCGATCGCCGCAAACACTATTCGTAATAATTGGGTATTGGCCATATCTATCAGGGGCCGAACCCGCTGACCGCCTTACTGGTCAACCGTATAAGGCATCAACGCCAGAAAACGCGAACGCTTGATGGCGCGGGCCAGCTCGCGTTGCTTCTTGGCGGAAACAGCCGTTATACGGCGCGGCACAATCTTGCCGCGTTCAGAAACATAACGTTGCAGCAGTCGCGTATCCTTATAGTCAATGACCGGGGCATTGGCGCCCGAAAACGGGCAGGACTTACGGCGACGGCCGAATGGGCGACGACCTTGGCTCATGATGCATCCCTTTCGTAATTACCTTCTTCGCGGCGCGCGCTGCGGCGCTCATCGCGGTTTTTATTACGCATTTGAACCGACTCATCGGTTTCGTGCTCATCGACCCGCAGGGTCATATAGCGAATGATATCGTCATTCAAACTGATGCGGCGCTCCAGTTCGGAAACCGCTGCATGGTCAGCCTCAATATTGAGCAGCGTGTAATGTCCTTTGCGGTTCTTTTTCAAGCGATAGGCCAAAGATTTCAGCCCCCAATATTCGTTTTTGGTTACTTTGCCGCCATTTTCTTCCAGCACGGCTTGCACCATATCAACAAGGCCTTCGACTTGTTGGGCTGAAATATCTTGGCGTGCGATAAACACATGCTCGTATAGAGCCATCGCCTCTCTCCTTTTTCTGCGTTACCGCCGCACTGAGTGAGCGGTAAATCCTGCCTCAGCGCCGAGCCTCTTGCGAGCTATCTTCCATTTGGGAGAGGCTCACAGACACGCGAGAGCGGAGACAGGGGATACCGGACCATTCCTAAACGCCTGACCATCAAGCGCTCTATCCTTTCAGCCTCCAGCCGAAAACAATAAAGCGGGTGATACTATGGACGGCAGGGCTTGGCAAGAGTGTTTTCGACCTCTAAAACGGCCTCAGATGAGAGGGACACCATCATGACAAAAGCATTTGTTTTTCCGGGGCAGGGCAGCCAGACCGTTGGCATGGGGCGCGCGCTGGCCGAGACCTATCCGGAAGCCCGCGCCGTCTTCGCTGCGGTTGACGACGCGCTGTCGCAAAAGCTCTCCGACATTATGTGGGACGGGCCGGAAGACGAATTGACCCTCACCGAAAATGCCCAACCGGCGCTGATGGCGGTGTCCATGGCCACATTGCGGGTGCTGGAAGCACGCGGATTGGTGCTGGCCGACGCCGCGTCGCATGTCGCCGGACACAGCCTTGGCGAATACACCGCACTGACCGCAGCCGGTGCGCTGCAATTAGAAGATACGGCGCGGCTGTTGAAATTGCGCGGCCAAGCCATGCAACGCGCTGTGCCGGTCGGCGTTGGGGCGATGGCAGCGCTACTCGGCCTCGATTTTGACGCCGTTGCTGAGATTGCCGCCGAAGCGGCCTCGAACGATAGCGCCAGCGACGGGGAAATCTGCGCCGCCGCCAACGACAATGCCAATGGGCAAGTGGTGATATCGGGCCACGCCGCCGCCGTTGCGCGCGCCTGCGACCTCGCCAAAGAGCGCGGTGCCAAGCGGGCCATGGAATTGCCGGTTAGCGCGCCATTCCATTGCGCTTTGATGCAACCGGCCGCCGATGAAATGCAGGCGGCTTTGGCCGAAACCGAAATTTCGACCCCGACCGTGCCGGTGATTACCAATGTCACCGCCGCCGCCGTCAGCGATGCCGACACCATTCGCGGGCTATTGGTGCAGCAGGTCACCGGTTCGGTGCGCTGGCGCGAGTCGATGATTTGGGCGGTCGATAATGGCGTCACCGAACTTATTGAATTGGGCGCGGGCAGAGTGCTGACCGGCATGGCCAAGCGCATCGACACGCGCCTTGCCGCCACGGCGCTGAACACGCCGGAAGATATTGAGACCTTTCTCGCCTGATAAAAGCGGCGCATAAAAGCGGCAAAAGGAGCAGCCATGTTTGATTTAAGCGGAAAAAATGCACTGGTCACCGGCGCCTCGGGCGGTATTGGCCGCGAGATTGCCAAAGCTT
>JADHOK010000017.1 GCA_016779015.1 PS1 clade bacterium
TGGCCAATCCAATAACTTGCCGAATGACATTTCAAACAACCGGCCGGAAGCGCCCGCCGCGCCCGCCGCAACACAGGGAGGGCTGCAATGATACAAATTCGCCTCAGCCATTTATTCGCCGTCGCGGGTGTCTTTGCCGCGCTCTATTTGCTGAACGCGCTAAGCGCTATTTTGCTGCCTTTTGTGCTCGGTTTCGCACTGGCGTATTTTCTCGACCCGCTGGCCGACCGGCTGGAAGCGATTGGGGTGCGGCGCAGTCTGGCGACGCTGACCATTACTTTCTGCGTTGGGCTTGTCGTGTTGGCGCTGCTGGCCGTTGGCCTGCCGGTGCTGGTGCAGCAAATCTCCCTGATTATCGCGGCCTTGCCGAGCTATATCGCTGAAATACAAAGCTGGTTGCTGGCGCAAAATCTGAGCCAAAGTCAGAGCGAGCTTGTCGATGGCATGGGCGACACGCTGCTGGCCGGGCTGCAATCGACAGCCTCCAGCCTGCTGCTCACCGGCTTGTCCTTCATCAATTTGCTGGCGCTGATATTCATCACGCCGATTGTTGCCATTTATATGCTCAATGATTGGGACAATATGGTGGCGCGCATTGACGCGCTTTTGCCCGATGAGCACGTCGGGGTTATTCGCCAATTGGCGCTACAAATCGACGAGACTTTGGGCGGTTTTGCGCGCGGGCAAATTCTTGTCTGTCTGTCACTGGCAGCCATATATGCCATCGGTCTGTCGCTGGTCGGCTTGCAAAGCGGCATTATTGTCGGCGTGGTGGCCGGGCTGGTCAGCTTCGTTCCTTATGTCGGCGCGGCTTTCGGTCTGGTGCTGGCGGGCGCGTTGGGGCTTGGTCAATTCGGGTTTGATATTATGCCGCTGGGGATGATTGCGGCGGTGTTTTTTGTTGGGCAATTCATCGAGGGCAATATTCTGACACCGCGTTTGGTCGGCGACCGCGTGAAGCTGCACCCGGTTTGGATTATCTTTGCGCTGTTGGCCATGGGGTCGTTATTCGGTTTTCTTGGTCTGCTGCTGGCTGTTCCGTTGGCGGCTGTGATTGGCGTGTTTGTGCGCTACGGCCTGACCTTGTATGTGCGTGACTATATTCGTCGTTCCGAAAATGGCTGAACAACTGGTTTTTGATTTGCCGCAACGAGCGGCCATGGGGCGCGAGGCGTTTCTGGTTTCCGACAGCAACCGTCAAGCGGTGGCGTTGGTCGATGGTTTCGCCGATTGGTCGACGCCGGTGCAATGGATTTACGGGCCGACGGGGGCCGGCAAAAGCCATTTGGGCGCGGTGCTGGCGGGTCGATTCAAAATCCTCACCATCGAGGCGACGGCACTGACCGGCCCGCAAATGATGGCGCTGCTGGACGGCACTGCGGCCTATGAAGGGGTGATAATCGACCGCCTTGATAGGCTGCCGCCGGAGGCCGAGGAGGCGCTGTTTCATCTGCTGAATTTCGCGCGTCACGAGGGCGTGAAAATACTCCTGCTATCGGAAAAGACGGCAACCCAAATGCCATTGCGCTTGCCCGATTTGGCGTCACGGCTCAAAGCCATTGCAGCGGTGGCCATTAAAAGCCCTGATGACAGTCTGATGCGCGGGCTGATGGTGAAGCTGTTTGGCGACCGACAAATTAAGATTGAGGCGCGCGTGGTCGATTATTTGCTGCCGCGCATAGTACGCGATTATGCCAGCATGGCCAATCTGGTGGGGACGATTGACCGCCGCGCTTTGGCTGAAAAACGACCGATTACCGTGCCGATGGTTGCGGAAATTTTAGAAAGTCATATATCTGACACATAGAAGCGCTTACAAAGGCGCTTTAAAGTGCTATTCGAGTAGCCTTCGGGAATTTGTGAATGTCGAAAAAACTCAAAGTCTTACGCAAAGTGAACGCGGTGGAATTGCCGGATACCCTATTGGGGTTTTCGCGTCAGGAGCGTTTTATCAATCGCGAAGTGTCGTGGCTGGCGTTTAACGAGCGGGTGCTCGATGAGGCGACCAATCCGCAGCATCCGGCATTGGAGCGTCTGCGCTTTCTGTCCATATCGGCCAGCAATTTGGATGAATTTTTCATGGTGCGCGTTGCCGGTCTGGTTGGTCAGACCAAAGCCGGTGTGGAGATACCAAGCCAAGACGGGAAGACGCCGGCGCAACAGCTCGACGCCATTTTGGAACGCACGGATGCGCTGATGACGCGGCAACAAAAAGTCTGGGGCGAGGTGCTGGCTGATTTGCGCGCCGAGAAAATCTTTGTTCGCGAGACCGATGAATTGACACCGGCGCAGCTCGATTGGCTGGAGGATTATTTTCTCGACCAAGTGCTGCCGGTACTGACGCCGCTGGCCATTGACCCGGCGCATCCGTTTCCGTTTGTTCCCAATCTCGGTCTGGCGCTGGCGCTGCAATTATCGCGCCGCGAGGACGGCAATCGGATGAATGCGCTGCTGCTCATCCAGCAACAGATCGACCGTTTCATTCAATTACCGAATGAGGATGGCGATGACACGGCGGGGATAAATTTCGTGCGCCTCGAAACGCTGATTTCGACTTTTGTTGAGCAAACTTTCCCGGGCTATGAGGTGCTGGGCAAAGGCATGTTCCGCGTCATTCGCGATAGCGATATCGAGGTCGAGGAAGAAGCCGAGGATCTGGTTCAATTATTTGAAAGCGCGCTGAAGCGGCGGCGGCGCGGCTCTGTCATCCGTTTGAAGCTCGACGCCGATATGCCTGAGAGCCTGCAAAATCTGGTGCGCAAAGAATTGCAAGTGGACAAGCGCGGCGTCATCGCCGTCCACGGCCTTGTCGGTCTTTCACAAACCTCCGAACTTTACGGGCCGGGCGGCGCGGAGCTTAAATTCACCCCGTTCACGGCGCGCTTTCCCGAGCGCATTCGCGAACATGGTGGCGATTGTTTTTCGGCCATTGGCGCCAAAGATATATTGGTGCATCACCCTTATGAGAGCTTCGATGTGGTGGTGCAATTTCTGCGTCAGGCGGCGGCCGACCCTAATGTGATGGCCATTAAGCAGACGCTGTATCGCACCACTGATGACAGCCCGATTGTGCAGGCCTTGATTGAGGCAGCCGAAGCCGGCAAGTCGGTAACGGCGCTGGTCGAGTTGAAAGCCCGCTTTGACGAAGCTGCCAATATTAGTCTGGCGCGCGACATGGAACGCGCCGGTGTGCAGGTTGTGTTCGGCTTTATGCAACTTAAAACCCACGCTAAGGTGAGCCTAGTGGTGCGCCGCGAAATCGAGGGTCTGCGCACTTATGTGCATTTGGGCACGGGCAATTATCACCCGCTCAACGCCAAGGTTTACACCGATTTATCTTTGTTTACCTGCGATCCGGAGATTGCCGCCGACGCCTCGCAAGTGTTCAATTTCTTCACCGGATATGCCGAGCCGGGCAATCTCAAAAAGCTCGCAATGTCGCCTTTGAATTTGCGCGACACGCTGATGGAAAATATCGCCGCTGAGGTGGAGCACGCTAAAGCCGGTCGTCCGGCGGCGATTTGGGCGAAGATGAATTCGCTGGTTGACCCGTTTGTTATCGACGCTTTGTATGAGGCGTCGCAGGCGGGTGTGCAAATCGACCTGATTGTGCGCGGCATTTGCTGTCTGCGCGCCGGGGTTGAGGGGCTGTCGGAAAATATCCGCGTCAAAAGTATTGTCGGGCGTTTTCTGGAGCATTCGCGCATTGTTTGTTTCGGCAATGGCGCGGGGCTGCCGTCGATTGAGGCCAAAGTGTTTATCTCTTCGGCCGACTGGATGCCGCGCAATCTAAATCGTCGCGTTGAAATTCTGACGCCGATACTCAATCCGACCGTGCACGAGCAGGTGCTGGGGCAGATAATGATGACCAATCTCCTCGACAATGAGCAAAGCTGGTTGATGCAAGCTGACGGGGTTTATAAGCGCGTTAAAGCCAATGACGGCGAAGCGCCGGTCAATGCGCATGGTTATTTTATGACCAATCCAAGCCTTTCGGGGCGCGGCAAATCCTTGCAACAAGGCGAATGAGCGGTAATCTGTCGGCATGCAGGAATTGACCACCGAGCAGTTTGCCGCGGCGCTCAGCAAGCTGGGGGCTTTACCACCCGACGCCCCGGAAGGGGTTCTCGATATCGGTTCCAACTCAGTGCGTCTGGTCGGCTTTAGCGGCTCGGCGCGCACCCCTTTACCGATTTACAATGAACGCGCTTTTGTGCGGCTCGGCGAGTCGGTGTCGGCGACCGGTCGCATTGAGAGCGACTATTACACGCTGGCGCTCGACACGTTTCGCCGTTTCCGCAAAATCGCCGACCAGCTCGGCATTAAAAACCTTGCCGCTTTTGCCACCGCTGCGGTGCGCGAAGCGGAAAATCGCGAGGTTTTTTTGGCCGATGCCGAGCGCGTACTGGGCCACAAAATTCGGGTTCTCAGCGGCGAAGAAGAAGCGCTGCTCTCGGCTGATGGCGTGATGTTGGGCATTCCCGGCGCTGAAGGGATTGTCGCCGATTTGGGCGGCGGCAGTTTGGAGCTGGCTTATGTCGCCGACAATAAGACCCATCAATGGGCCAGCTTGCCACTGGGTGTGTTGGCGCTGCAGCAGGTCAGTGGCGGCAAGTTGAAGAAAATGAATAATATTGTTCGCGCTTCGCTAGAAGACCTTAAATGGTTGAAGCAAGCGCGTGACAAGCCGATTTATATTGTCGGCGGCACGTGGCGGGCGCTGGCCAAGCTGCATATGGAATATTCGCATTATCCGCTGGAAGTGCTGCACCAATATGATGTGCGGCCCAAGGATATTGCGTCTTTCATCAAATTCATCGCCAAGGATAAT
Source organism: PS1 clade bacterium (assembly GCA_016779015.1). Taxonomy (GTDB): domain Bacteria; phylum Pseudomonadota; class Alphaproteobacteria; order RS24; family RS24; genus UBA8337. Next base: position 4,832 of record JADHOK010000017.1, read on the forward strand.
CGCGGTGCCAAGCAATTAATGGCCGCCGCTTCCGGCAATCGCCGCGAAGCGCTGCCCGCCGCATCGGTGATTTTGCAAAGCCTCATCGACGCGGTAAAGCCGGCGCGCCTCATCGTGTCGGCCAATGCGGTGCGCGAAGGGGTGCTGTATCAGGAGCTGAAGAGCCGCTATCGCGAACTCGATCCGCTGCTGATGGCGTGCGAAGAAATGGCCGCGCGCATGTGCAAATCCGAGCCTTATAGTCACGAATTGGCGATGTGGTCGCGCCAGCTTTATCGCTATGCCACGCCGAAGAATTTCAGTCGTGCGGCGATTAATCGCCTGCGTCAAGCCGGTTGCCTGATTTCCGATTTGGCGTGGGCCAGCCATCCGAGCTTTCGCGCCGCCGCCGTCAGCAATGCGGTGTTGACCGCGCCATTTACCGGCATCACCCATGCCGAGCGCGTGTTTATGGCGCGCGCCTTGTCTTATCGTCACGAGTTGCTCGGCGAGAAGCCCGATTACGGGACGCTTAAATTGAACAGCCGCGATGATCTTTTGGCGCGGGCTTTGGGGCTCAGCCAAAGATTGGCGCATTCGCTCTCGGCCTCGCTGCCGGGCGTCTTGCCGCAGACCAAATTGAAAGTCGGGCGCAAGAAAATAAAACTGCTGATTAATCCCGAATTGGCCGATTTGGCCGCGCCGATAATCGATAAGCGATTGGCCGCTTTGGGTGAGGCGTTGGAATTGGAGCCGGTGGTGAAAATCCGCCCCGAAAGCAAGGCCGTAGAGCCAGACGCCTAGTCGCGCGTCACCAGCACAACCGCGTCGCCTTCTGAGGCCAAAGCCAGCTTGCCGGCTTTCAGCGCCTCGGCATATTGACCGAAAATTTCATGTCGCCAGCCTTTCAGCGCCGGCACGTCCGGTGCCTCATCGCTGGCAATGCGTTCAAGGTCGGCGACATTGGCAATCAGCTTGGGCGCGACGCCGGTTTCCTCGCTGCGCTGCTTCAACAGCACTTTCAACAGGTCAACCAACGGGCCGATACCGGGGCGATTGACCGCCAGACGCGGCAAATCCGGCATTTGTTCTTTTTCCATTTTGCGCCCGCGCTCAACCGCTTCCAACACAGCATCGGCATAGCGCGAGCCTTCAAAGCCGCGCGGCACCGCGCGTAAGCGGGTCAGACCGCGCTTGTCTTTGGGGCCTTGCAGCGCCAGTTCGCGCAGCGCATCGTCTTTCAAAATGCGATTGCGCGGCACATTACGGCTTTGCGCCTCGGTCTCGCGCCAGGCCGCGACCTCCACCAACACGCCAATGACATGCGGGCGACGGTCCTGCATTTTGATGCGCTTCCAAGCATTTTGCGGAAGCTGTTCATATATCTCCGGATTGGCGAGCAGGGCGCTTTCCTCGTCCAGCCATGCGCCGCGACCGTTTTCGTTCAGTTCGTTTTCGAGAAACTCAAAAGCGCCGCGCAAATGGGTGACATCGGCCTGCGCATAGGTCAGTTGATTTTCGCTGAGCGGGCGCTGGCTCCAATCGGTGAAGCGACTGCCTTTGTCTATTTTACCACCGGTGGTTTTGCGTATCAGCGTCTCATAGCCCACCGCATCGCCAAAACCGCACACCATGGCGGCGATTTGCGTGTCAAAAAGCGGTGCCGGAATAATCTCGGCCTGGTGGTAGAAAATCTCAATATCTTGGCGGCAGCCATGCATGACTTTCAGCACATCACGATTGCGCAAGAGCTGGTAAAAAGGCGCGAGGTCAATGCCATCGGCCAGCGGGTCAATCATCGCCTCAATGCCGTCGGCCGCCGTTTGTATCAGGCAGAGCTGCGGCCAAAAGGTTTTTTCGCGCAAAAACTCCGTATCGACCGTGATATATCGCTGTTTTGATAATTCGGCGCACAGGGAAGCGAGCGCATCATTGCTTGTTATGAGTTCCATGCGCGTCTTATACGCCAGCGCCGTTGCTTTGTCGCCCGGAAACGTATCTTGACAAATCGGCTGAAGCGTTGTGTTTAGGCGCAGGAAATGCCGCCTTTTCACAGATTTTAAGAGGTTGTTCATATGCATGACTATCGCAGTCATAATTGCGGGCAGTTGCGAGCTGAAAATATCGACGAAACAGTGCGTCTGTCCGGTTGGGTCCATCGCAAACGCGACCATGGTGGTCTGCTGTTTATCGATCTGCGCGACCATTTCGGTCTGACGCAATTGGTTATTGAACCGTCCAGCCCGCATTTTGCGCTGGCCGAGGCAGTGCGCGCCGAGAGCGTGATTTGCGCCGAGGGCCGCGTTGTCGCCCGTGATGATGATGCGAAAAACCCCAATCTCGACACCGGTGAAGTCGAGATTTACGTGGCCGAGATGGAGGTGCTGTCCGAGGCCGGCGACCTGCCGCTGCCGGTATTCGGCGAGCCTGATTATCCCGAAGATGTGCGGCTGCGTTATCGTTTCCTCGACCTGCGACGCGAGACGCTACACAATAATATCATTCTGCGCTCCGACATTATTGCATGGCTGCGCCGTCGCATGACCGAGAATGGTTTCCGCGAATATCAGACGCCGATTTTGACCGCTTCGAGCCCTGAGGGCGCGCGCGATTTTCTGGTGCCATCGCGTATTCATCCGGGGCAGTTTTACGCGCTGCCGCAAGCACCGCAGCAGTTCAAACAATTGCTGATGGTGGCGGGCTTTGACCGCTATTTCCAAATCGCACCCTGTTTTCGTGATGAAGACGCCCGCGCTGACCGCTCGCCGGGCGAGTTTTACCAGCTCGATATTGAGATGAGCTTTGTCACGCAGGAAGATGTGTTCCAAGCCGTCGAGCCGGTGCTGCACGATGTGTTTGTCGAATTTGGCGGTGGCAAGCGCGTGACCGAGAGCTTTCCGCGCATTCCCTATGCCGAGGCGATGCAGAAATACGGTTCCGATAAGCCGGATTTGCGTATCCCGATTGAGATGCAGGATGTGACCGACAGCTTTGCCGGTTCCGGTTTCAAAATTTTCGCCAATATGATTGAAAAAGACGACAAGGTTCGGGTGTGGGCGATTCCGGCCAAGACCGGTGGCAGCCGAGCTTTTTGCGACCGCATGAATAGCTGGGCGCAGGGCGAGGGGCAACCCGGGCTGGGCTATATCTTCTTCCGCGATGGCGAGGGCGCAGGCCCGCTGGCGAAAAATATCGGCGTCGAACGGACTGAGAAAATTCGCGCTCAATTGGGCCTTGAAGACGGCGATGCGGTGTTTTTCTGCGCCGGTCAGCCGAAAGCATTTGCCGATTTTGCCGGTCGTGCGCGCAACCGCGTCGGCGAGGAGCTTGACCTTATCGACCGCGACCAATTTGCCTTTTGCTGGATTGTCGATTTCCCCATGTATGAGGAAACCGATGACGGCAAAATCGACTTCTCGCACAATCCATTTTCCATGCCGCAGGGCGGTATGGAAGCGCTGGAGAACCAAGACCCGCTGTCCATTCTCGGCTATCAATACGATATTGTCTGCAATGGTGTAGAGCTGTCTTCGGGTGCCATTCGGAATCACAAGCCGGAGATTATGCTGAAAGCGTTTGAAATCGCCGGTTATGACGATGCAGTGGTGGAGAAAGAATTCGGCGGCATGCTGAATGCTTTCCGCTATGGCGCGCCGCCGCATGGGGGCATTGCACCGGGCGTTGACCGCATTGTCATGCTGCTGGCGGGGCAGGAGAATTTGCGCGAAGTGGTGGCGTTTCCAATGAACCAGCAGGCCGAAGATTTGCTGATGCAAGCGCCGGGGCATGTCTCCAACGCACAATTGCGCGAGCTGCATATTCGTCTCAATCTACCGAAAGAAGAAGCCGACAAATCGGGCGACAAGAATGACTAACTTTGGCATGTATTTTTGCTGTCGAATTGCGCTAATGTCGGTGTCTCAAAAGGAATTATAAATGATGCGGTTTTTGAAAATGCTGTTTACCTGGTGGAACGACCAGACGCTTGGCACATGGCTGTTGACGCGGCGGCGCGGCAAGCTGGTGGGTATCGATGAACAGGGTAATCGCTATTACGAAGACCGCCATGGCGCGTCCATTAACGGCAAAACGCGCCGCTGGGTGCTTTACAATGGCGATATTGAGACCACGCGCATCTCGCCGGCATGGCATGGCTGGATGCACTACACGGTCGATGAGACGCCGGACCAAGCCAATCCCGTCACCCATGATTGGATGAAGCCGGGGCAAATTAATATGACCGGCACGCGCGACGCGCATAAGCCCGCCGGCATGGCCGATACCACAGGCTATGCCGATGGTTATGACGCTTGGAAGCCTGAATAAGCACGGATAGGGGCATAGGTTTGGGGAATAAGCCATGAAAGATAATCTGGTAGAAACTCTGGTCGGTGCCGCCGTGCTTGTTGTGGCGGCGATGTTTGTCATTTACGGCTATTCCGTCACCGAGGCCGATAGCAGCGACGGCTATCGTCTGAGCGCGCAATTCGACCGCGTCGATGGCCTGACCATTGGCAGCGATGTGCGCATGTCGGGCATTAAAATCGGCACGGTTACAGCGCTTAAACTCGACACCCAAAGCTATTATGCCGACGCTGAATTTATGATTGGCGGTGAGATTGAACTGCCCGATGATACGAGCGCCAAAATTACCAGCGAGGGGCTGCTTGGCGGCAATTATGTCTCGCTCTCCCCCGGCGGTAGCGAGGATATGCTGGCCGAAGGCGACGAGATTCTCTACACGCAAGGTTCGGTCGATTTAATCGGTCTGGTCAGCCAGGCCCTGTTCAGTGCAGGTGACGAGGAAAGTGCTAAATAAGCGCCTGTTCAGCCTGGTTTTTCTGGCTCTGCCCGCAATTTTCGTGGCCCCGGCTCAAGCCCAGATGATGGACGATAAAATGATGCCGCCGGTGTTGCTTTCGCCGTCCCCGCCTGAGGCAGGCGACGGGCCCGCAAACGATATCGAAAACGATATCGAAAACGGGTTCGAAAGTGGCGGCATTATCGAAGACGACAACATTATCGCGCCGCTCTCCATCCTCGAAGTACCGGTGCTCGATATCCCGTTTGACGAAGACGCACAGACGGCTAAAAAGCCGACGCTTATCGGCACATTCTCGCTGCTGCACAAAGTGACGGCAAAAGTTCAGCAAATCGAGCTGCTATCAGGGCAGGAATATGCGATCGGCAATATGAGCCTGATTATGCACGACTGTGTCTCGACCCCACCGGAGGAGCCGCCGGAAACTAAGGCGTTTTTGCAAATCTCTGAGTTCAAAGCGGGGCGCGACAAGCCGCTGTTTAGCGGCTGGATGTTCGCCTCCAGCCCGGGCATTAATGCGATGGAACATCCGGTGTTTGATATCTGGTCGCTGGCCTGCAAGACCGAGGATGGCATGGTGTTCACCGGCGAAATTCTGCCACCATTGAGCCAAGCAACGCGGCCTTAAAGGGCTATTTCATCCCTAAGAATTTTTCCAGCCAGTGAATATCGTAATCGGCGGCGCGAAAATCTTCATTGGGCAGCAATTTTTCAAATAGCGGTATCGTCGTCTCAACGCCGTCAATGGCGAACTCGCCGAGCGCGCGGTGCAGACGCATCAGACACGCTTCGCGGTCATCGGCATGGATGATGAGCTTGCCGATAAGGCTGTCATAATAGGGCGGAATGGCGTAACCGGAATATACCGCGCTGTCCATGCGCACGCCGAGCCCGCCCGGCGGATGATAAGTCTGGATAAGCCCCGGCGACGGGGTGAAGGTCTCGGGGTTCTCGGCATTGATACGGCATTCGATGGCATGGCCGGAAAAAGTCACATCGTCTTGGGTGAAACTCAGTTTCTCGCCGCGCGCCACGCGGATTTGCTCGCGCACCAAATCAATGCCGGTAATCGCTTCGGTCACCGGATGCTCGACCTGCAAACGGGTATTCATTTCGATGAAATAGAACTCACCATTTTCGTATAGGAACTCGACAGTGCCGACGCCGCGATAACCGAGGCCGGTCATCGCATCGGTAACGATCTTACCAATGGCGGCGCGCGCTTTGTCATCCAGCACGGTGGAGGGGGCCTCCTCCAGCACTTTTTGGTGACGGCGCTGCAGCGAACAATCGCGCTCGCCCAAATGCACCGCATTGCCATGCGTATCGCAGGCCACTTGGATTTCAATATGGCGCGGCTTTTGAAGATATTTTTCGATATAGACGGCGTCATCGCCAAACGCTGCTTTGGCTTCGGTGCGCGCCGTGGTGAACGCCTCGGGCAGCTCGTCTTCGTTATGGGCGATTTTCATGCCGCGCCCGCCGCCGCCTGACGCCGCTTTGACCAACACCGGATATCCCATAGTGCGCGCCAGAACCACCGCGTCATCGACGGTTTTGACCTCGCCGTCAGAGCCCGGGACAACCGGAATGCCAAGCTCAATGGCTTTCGCCTTGGCCGCGATTTTGTCGCCCATAATGCGGATATGCTCGGCCGTGGGGCCGATAAACTCGATATTATGCTCCGACAAAATATCGACGAATTTGGCGTTTTCCGACAAGAAGCCGTAGCCCGGATGCACCGCATCGGCGCCGGTTATCTCGCAAGCCGCGACAATGGCGGGAATGGAAAGATAAGATTTTGCCGCCGAGGGTGGGCCAATACATACGCTCTCATCGGCAAGCCGCACATGCATGGCTTTGTCATCAGCCGAGGAATGCACGGCGACCGATTTAATGCCCAGCTCGCGGCACGCGCGGATGACCCGCAGGGCGATTTCACCGCGATTGGCGATAAGGATTTTCGAAACCATGCGCTACTCGATAATCATCAGCACTTCGTCAAACTCGACGGGCTGTTCATTGCTGACAAAAATTTGCGTCACCTTGCCGGCGCGCGGCGCGCCGATCGGGTTCATGGTTTTCATCGCCTCGACAACCAAAATCGTCTGGCCTTCCTTCACCGTGTCGCCGACTTTGACGAAATTCGGTGCACCCGGCTCAGCGGCCAGATAGGCGGTGCCGACCATCGGCGATTTGACGCCACCCGGATGGTCCGCCGGTGCCGGAGCAGCAGCCACCTCGGTTGGGGCTTCGGCTGCCGGTGCGGCGGGCGCTTGGGGCATTTGGGGTACCACCGCGCTTACCGCGGCCGCCATATTGGATGATTGCCGCGATACTTTGATGCGTATGTCGCCGGTCTCGACCTCGATTTCGGTCAAGTCGGTTTCCGTGAGCAGGTCAGCCAGCTCGCGGATGGTTTTGGATGTCGGTAGTTTGGTCATTTCATTATCCCCCGATCTTTCGCCGTTTTAATTTAACCGTGACGCCAAAGCGTCGATTGCCATTTCATAGCCTTGCGCGCCCAACCCGCATATCACACCGGCCGCGACGCCGGAAACATATGAATGATGACGAAATTCCTCGCGGGCGAAAATATTCGACAAATGCACTTCGATTATCGGTATCTCGATGGCCTGCAGCGCGTCCAATATGGCGACCGAGGTGTGCGAATAAGCGCCCGCATTGATAATCAAGCCACTCGCGTCACCGCGCGCGGTCTGGATGAAGTTGACCATCTCGCCTTCGTCATTGCTTTGCAGACACAGCGTCTCCAGCCCGTGCGTCTTGGCGCGCGCCGCGCACATGGCCTCGATATCGGCCAGCGTGGTGGTGCCGTAAACATTCGGCTCGCGCGTGCCCAGCAGGTTGAGATTGGGGCCATTGATAATATGGAGGGGCTTCATCCAGTCTTTTGCCTTCTATCAAGACTTACCTATAACTGTTTTTGGGTAAACGAGATTTCAAAAAAGTGCAAGTTTTTCAACAGTCTCAATTCGCCAAAGGGTGTTTAAGGGGTTGCGGTTTGGTGTCCGGTTTTGCACACTCGGCACCGCAATGAACGACAAACCGGCTGATACAATTGAGATTATCGTCAATGGCGAGGCGCAGCTGTTTGAGGCAAGCCTGAGCGTCGCCGCGCTGTTGGCCAAGCTCGGATTGCCGGCAAAGAAAATAGCCGTGGAGCATAATCTCGAAATCGTGCCGAAATCGGCCTATGGCGCGCATATGGTGGACGCTGGCGACCGGATTGAGATTGTGCATTTCATCGGCGGGGGCTGAGTATATGGGTTTGAAAGACGAAAAATTGGTGATTGCGGGCCGCGAATTTTCCTCGCGGCTGATTGTCGGCACCGGCAAATATAAAGATTACGCCGAAAACGCCGCGGCGGCCGAAGCGGCAGGTGCCGAGATTGTTACCGTCGCCGTAAGGCGGGTCAATCTCACCGATAAAGACGAGCCCATGCTGGTCGATTATATCGACCCCAAAAAATTCACCTATCTGCCGAATACGGCCGGTTGCTTTACCGGCGAAGACGCGGTGCGAACTTTGCGGCTGGCGCGCGAGGCGGGCGATTGGACGTTGGTTAAGCTTGAAGTGCTGGGCGATGAAAAGACGCTGTATCCGAACATGCCCGAGACGCTGCGGGCGGCCGAATTGCTTATCAAAGAAGGTTTTGAGGTAATGGTCTATTGCAGCGATGACCCGATATTGGCCAAACAATTGGAAGACATTGGCTGTTGCGCCATCATGCCCTTGGCCGCGCCCATCGGGTCGGGTCTCGGCATTCAAAATCCGGTCAATATCCGCCTGATTATCGAGCAGGCAAATGTGCCGGTGTTGGTCGATGCCGGTGTCGGCACGGCGTCGGATGCGGCGATTGCCATGGAGCTAGGCTGCGACGGGGTGTTGATGAACACGGCGATTGCCGAAGCCAAAAACCCGATACTCATGGCCGAGGCGATGAAAAACGCGGTTATCGCCGGACGGCAGGCTTATCTGGCCGGTCGCATGCAAAAGCGCCTTTACGCTGACCCCAGCTCACCGATTGGCGGTTTGATTTAGAAATATCAGTTTTTCAGTTCGGCGCGTGCTGTCTCAATCGCCTGCTCGAACTCGACCTTGTCGAGAGCGCCCGCAAACAGCTTGCCGTTAATGACAAAAGCCGGCGTGCCATTGACGCCTATCTCCTCGGCCAATTGGCGGGTGGCAGCCAGATGCAGCATATATTTTTCGGCTCGCGCATCTGATTGCAGCTTCTCAACCGGCAGCTTCATATCGTTCAGCGTCTTATCGATAACCGGTTTTTCAACGCGGCCCTGATGCGTCATCAGCTTGGAATGGAAAGTCAGATATTTCAGCTCATCCTCGAGCGCCAGCGCGGTCGTGGCCGCTATATAAGAAGGCTCACCGAGAATGGGATATTCCTTGAACACCAGCCGCACATCTTTATTGGCTTCCAGCACTTGCATGAGGGGCGCGAAGCTGCGTTTGCAATAGCCACAATTATAATCAAAGAACTCGACGATGGTGATCGGCGCATTATCCGGTCCCATGGAGAAATCGGCGGCGTTGCGATAGAGATTGTCGGCGTTGCGGATCAGTGCCTCGGCGCGTTGGCGCGTCGCGCGGTCTTCCATATAGGCCTGCATATTATCCAGCGCTTGTTCCAGCTTGTCGGGATTGCGGATGAAAAAATCTTCAATCTGCTTATCGATGAGCTTTTTATCCTCAGCGCTCAAGGCCGCGGCCGGCCCGCTTACAAATAAGAGGCTGACTAGCGCCGCAAGGCCGATAAAAATTTTGCGCATTATCTTTCCTCTCATCGACGCTTTTTAGAAGTGCTCAAAATATCTACGGCGCGAATATGTTCAACCGACCCTTCGGGTAGCCCTTTCAGCGCGCGGCGCGCATGCATTGCTGCTTCGGGCCGTCCCGCAGCGGCATAATATTCCGCCAACGCCCATTGCGCCAACGCCGTCTCGTCTAATTGGCCATAACCTTTCGACATTTGCAAATAGGCCGCCCCATTGAACGGGTCGATGCGCAACACCTCGCGTAGATAAGTAATCGCTTGCTCATTGGTGGCGCGATTGGCTTCGCCGCCATTGCCGCCTTTGCCGAGCAGGCACGAGGCCAGACCGACCAGCAAGAGCGGCTCGTCGGGCCGCAGCGACAGCGCTTTTTTATAAGGCTCGATGCCTTGCGCGGCGAGACCTGTCTCGTAATAAATCTGCCCTTTGAGTTCATGCAGCCACGGATTATCGGGCATTGCCGCAATCAGCGCGTCGAGCTCCTGAAGCGCTTTGCTGCGCTGGCCTTGGCGGTAATAAGCAACGGTGCGGGCGTAGCGTCCGGGGGCCGAATTATCATCGCGGTAGCGACGCAATGTGGTGCCCGGCGGGTCGAGATAGCCGTAAATTTTGGCTTGCGCCATTCGGTGTCTGAAGATACGGCTCTCAGGGTCGCGAATATCTGTATAGGGTGAGGTGCGCGCACCATTGCGATAAGCATTGACGCGGTCGCGCGACATCGGATGCGAGCGCGCATAGGGGTCTTGATAAACCTCACTCAGGATTTCCTGATTGGCGAGGCTTTCCATCATGCCGATAATGCCCTCGGGCGATTGCCCCGTCGCTTCCAATAATTGCAAGGCGGTGTTATCGGCAGCGGCTTCCTGGCCACGGCTATAGGAAAGATAGCTTCTAACGGCCAATTGCTGACCGCCGGTAATCAGCGCCATACCCACATCACCGGCACCGGCCAAAATCGACCCCAACCCCAATATGGTTGCGAGCAGCATCGGCGCTTGGGCATTGGCGGCCGCCTCAGCCCCGCGTGCCAAATGGCCGCCGGTAATATGGCCGATTTCATGCGCCAGCACGCCAATGACCATATTCGGCTCTTCAGCCTCCAAAATCAGTCCGGTATGGACATAGATATTTTGCCCATTGGTGACGAAAGCATTGAGCCTGCGATCATTGATTAGCGAAATACCGACCCGCGAAGACTCCAATCCGGCGGCGCGAAACAGAGGGTCGCTATAGTCGCGCAGCAGCGCTTCGATCTCGGCATCGCGCACCAGACCTTGCGCCTGCGCCGTGACCGGCACGGCGATAAAGCACACCACAAGCGCCAAGGCGAGATTTCGCAGCATTAATTTCATATCGTCTCAAGCCTGTCGGTGAATTGCGGCGATTATGAGACCCTCACCGCTCCGCGGCGTCTATTTGCGCCACCAACCGGAGCGGCTTGGTTTCTTTTCTTTCGCAGCCTCAACATCAGCCTCAACCTCAGCTTCAATCTCTTCCGTGGTCGCGCCGCTGGCGTCTTCAGAGGGTGCTCCCGCAGCGCCATCGTCATCCTCTTCACCATTATTGTCGCCATCATCTGATGCAATCTCAATGGTTATTTTTTCCGGCGGTGCATTGTCAACATTGTCAGCATTGTCAGCATTGTCAGCTTCTGCGCTTGCTTCGGCATCGCTCTCAGACTTGTCGGCGTCATTACGGCGGCGATTACGTCCACCACGACGCCCGCGACGGCGGCGGCGTTTCGGTTTTTCTTCGCCGTCATCTGTGCCATCGGCTTCAACGTTTTCGGTGTTTTCGGCGTTTTCGGCGTCATCGGTATCTTCTGCAGCGCCCGCGTGACTTGCGTCGTCCATGCTGTCAGCGCGCTCTTCGTCATCATTATCATCATCCTCGATATCATCCCCGATATCATCCCCGATATCATCCCCGATATCGGCATCCGCCCCACGACGGCGATTGCGGCCACCGCGACGGCGGCGGCGGCGTTTGCCTGCGCCTTCCTCAGACAAGGCGGCGTTCGGGTCGCCCTCCATGCGGCCGCTGCTCTCGCTATTGTCGGGCAGAGTGATGGTCATTTCCATGGCGTTCAACTCGGTATCAATCTCGACACCAATGCTGACGCCGGTGCGGCACTCAATCTCGTATAATTGCGTGCGCTTATTGTTCAACAGATAAATCGCTACGTCTTGCGGCAGATGCACCAGCAGCTCGCCTTCGGAAAACTTACCGGCATTTTCATCGATTTGACGCAGCACGTGCAGCGCGCGGCTTTCCACCGAACGCACCATGCCCGAGCCGTTGCAATGGGCGCAGGTCTCGCTCGAGCCCTCCAGCACACCGGCGCGCATGCGCTGGCGCGACATTTCCATCAGGCCGAAACTGCTGATACGCCCGACTTGAATGCGGGCGCGGTCAGCCTTCAGCGCTTCTTTCATCTTGCGTTCAACGGCGCGGTTATTGCGGTTTTCATCCATATCGATGAAGTCGATGACCAACAGACCGGCGAGGTCGCGCAAGCGCGCTTGCCGAGCCACCTCAACGGCGGCCTCCAGATTGGTCGCCAAAGCGGTTTTCTCGACCGATTGCTCGCGGGTCGATTTGCCCGAATTGACGTCAATGGAAACCAAAGCCTCGGTCGGGTTGATGACCAGATGGCCACCCGAAGGCAGCACCACGGTTGGGTTGAACATTGCGGCCAGCTTGTCCTCGACGCCGTGCTCCTTAAACAAAGGCGCGTCTCCGGCGTGCTGTTTGACCTTGCGCGCATGGCTCGGCATCAGCAGCTTCATGTAGTTCTTGGCTTCTTTATAGCCGTCACCACCATCGATAAGCACCTGATCAAATTCTTTCGAATACAGGTCTCGAATACAACGGCGGATAAGATTGCCTTCTTCATAAACCAGTGTCGGCGCGGTCGAGCTTACGGTGTTCTCGCGAACATCTTCCCAAAGCCGCGACAGATATTGAAAGTCGCGGCGGATTTCGGTCAATGTGCGTTGCGAACCGGCGGTGCGCACAATCAGCCCCATGCCGTCCGGCACATCCAGCTTGCTGACAATAGACTTCAGCTTTTTACGGTCGGCGCCATTATTAATCTTGCGCGAAATGCCGCCGCCGCGCGCCGTATTGGGCATCAGCACGCAATAGCGTCCGGCCAACGACAAATAAGTGGTCAGCGCCGCGCCTTTATTGCCGCGCTCTTCTTTCATCACCTGCACCAGAATAATCTGGCGGCGTTTGATGACTTCTTGAATTTTATATTTGCGGTGCAGCGCGCGCGTGTTGATAGCCGGAGCCGCTTCCTCATGCGCGTCGCCGCCCAAATCAGCGACATCGGAGCCGGCTTCTTTATCGCCGCTCGTGTCATCCGTGTCGTCGTCGCTCTCATTGGGTTCGGAAGTGTCATCGCTTTCCGCTTGCGAGCGGTCTTCGGCGGCTTGCTCTCTCAGCAATGCTTCGCGGTCACTGACCGGGATTTGATAATAATCCGGGTGGATTTCGTTAAACGCCAAAAAGCCATGGCGGTTTCCGCCATATTCGACGAACGCCGCTTGCAGCGACGGTTCCACACGGGTGACTTTGGCGAGATAAATGTTACCGCGAAGCGGTGCCTTGGATTGCGACTCGAAGTCGAATTCCTGGATTTGATTGTTGTCGGTTACAACCACCCGGGTCTCTTCCGGGTGGATGGCATCGATTAGCATATTTGCGGTCATAAAAAACTCCCGCCGGGCGATGGGCAAAAGCGCCATATGGCGTCCGGCGTATATTTGAAGGTGAAAAGGACACGGCGTCGGCAACAAGCGCGTTAGGCTTGGCCGGGGAGGGGACTGTCATGGTTTGGTAGACGGTCACGCTATCTGTCCTCAAAAATGGTTACTGTTTCGGCAAAATGCCTGAACAGCCTTTTTGATATGGTCTACGGCGGCTGCTTCCGGCTCCTGTTTGGCCCTCGGAGGCGCGACGCCTGAAATATCGAGTGTGA
>JADHOK010000018.1 GCA_016779015.1 PS1 clade bacterium
GCGCCGCTTCATCAGCGCCGCCGCTTGCTTGGGCGTCGGGTTTAAAAGCGCCCAGCGCATTGACCAATTCGTAAAGCCGCGCCACCGCGCGGTTAAAGCCCAGCGCCTCCAAATCGCGGGTCACCGCGTCAATCGTCGCATGAACTTGGGCGTAAAGCGCCACCGCCTGCGCGTCTTGGGGGGCGCTTATTGTGTCGACAAAGCGCGCGTCAGCATCGTCTTCAAAGCCGTCAAACAGCCGCCAGACTTTTTGTACAAAACGCCACGCGCCCTCAATGCCGTCTTGCGTCCATTGCACATCGCGCTCGGGCGGGCTGTCGGACAACATGAACCAACGCGCCGTATCAGCGCCATAACGGGCAATGATGTCGTCGGGATCGACAATGTTCTTTTTCGATTTGGACATTTTCTCGACCGCGCCGACGCTTACCGCGGTTTTGCCATCCGCCGCCAGCACCGCGCCGTCGCCGGTGCGGGTAATCTCCTGCGGTGCCAGCCATGCGCCGTCGGCATTTTGATAGGTCTCGTGGCACACCATGCCTTGGGTAAAAAGACCGGCAAACGGCTCGGCAACCGCAAGGTGACCGGTGCGCTGCATGGCGCGGGTGAAAAAGCGCGCATAGAGCAAGTGCAAAATCGCGTGCTCAATGCCGCCAATATATTGGTCAACCGGCAGCCAATGGTCGACCGCGGCGCGGTCGGTCGGCGCGTCTTCTTTCAGGCCGGCAAAGCGGGCGAAATACCAGCTCGAGTCGATAAATGTGTCGAACGTGTCGGTCTCGCGGGTCGCCGGCTGGCCGCATGATGGGCACGGCGTGTGCTTCCAAGTCGGGTGATGCACCAGCGGATTGCCCGGCTTGTCGAAGCTGACATCCTCGGGCAGCGTCACCGGCAGCTGTTGGCGCGGCACCGGCACTGTGCCGCACGCATCGCACAACACGATGGGTATCGGGCAGCCCCAATAGCGTTGCCGCGAAATCCCCCAATCGCGCAGGCGGAAATTAACCCGCTTATGGCCGCGCCCGTCATTCTCAAAACGGGCGATCAAATCATCGCGCGCCGCTTGCGGGCTCATACCGTCCAGCTCTTGCGAATTGACCATCACCCCATCGCCCGTATAGGCGGTATCCGTGACGGTGAAATCGGCTTGGTCGTGTGGGCGCACCACGGTTTTTACCGGCAGGTCATATTTGCGGGCGAAATCGAGGTCGCGCTGGTCGTGCGCCGGACAGGCGAAAATCGCTCCGGTGCCATATCCCATAAGCACAAAATTGGCGACATAGACCGGCAGGTGCCAATCCGGGTCCAGCGGGTGGCGCACCGTCAGGCCGGTGTCAAAGCCCAGCTTCTCGCCGGCTTCGATATCCGCTTCCGAGGTGCCGCGCTTGGCGCATTCGGCACGAAACGCGGCCAGTTCTTTATTGTCTTGCGCCAAGGCGATAGCCAGTTGGTGGTCGGGCGAAATGGCGCAAAAGCTCGCGCCGTAAAACGTGTCGGGGCGGGTGGTGTAAATCTCCAGCGCTGTTATATCGCCGAGCGTCCGGGTCAGCTCAAACCGGCATTCGAGACCCTCAGAGCGGCCAATCCAATTGGCTTGCATCAGGCGCACTTTTTCCGGCCAGCGATCCAGCCCTTCCAGCGCGCCCAAAAGATCGTCGGCGTAATCGGATATTTTCAAAAACCATTGCGTCAGGCTTTTTTGTTCCACCGGCGCGCCCGAGCGCCAGCCCTTGCCGTCAATCACCTGCTCATTGGCCAGCACGGTCTGGTCAACCGGGTCCCAATTAACGATGCTTTCGCGCCGGTCCACCAGACCGGCTTCGACGAAATCGAGGAACATTGCCTGCTCATGGCCGTAATAGCTCGGGTCGCACGTGGCGAATTCGCGCGCCCAGTCGATAGACAGCCCAAGCTTTTTGAGCTGCGCGCGCATGGCGTCGATATTGTCATAAGTCCAACTCGCGGGATGGGTGTTTTTCTCCATCGCCGCGTTTTCGGCCGGCATGCCAAACGCATCCCACCCCATCGGGTGCAACACATTATGACCTTGCGCTTTTTTAAAGCGCGCCACCACATCGCCCATGGCGTAATTGCGCACATGGCCCATATGAATGCGGCCGGACGGATAAGGAAACATTTCCAAAACGTAATATTTGGGGCGCGCATCATCGCTTGCGCCGGCAACAAAGCAGTCGGCCTCGTCCCAGGCTTTTTGCCAATGCGCCTCATGCGCAGCCGGGTCATAAGGCGGGCGCGGCGTGTCGACCATTGGGCCTAGCGTGCCGAGCGGCTGGCGACCGACAGGTCGCGGGCGCGGGTCAGGATAATGTTTTCAAGCTGGCGCGCCGCTTTTGAGGAGGCCGCTGTGCCGACCCATTTGCCGCCGACAAAATTCTCGCGAAACAAATTGACGCGCAACGCATCGGC
This sequence comes from PS1 clade bacterium, assembly GCA_016779015.1. Lineage (GTDB taxonomy): Bacteria > Pseudomonadota > Alphaproteobacteria > RS24 > RS24 > UBA8337. Next base: position 2,428 of record JADHOK010000018.1, read on the forward strand.
GCGCAATTCGCGCCCGCTAATCACCAGATTGACCTTCACCCGCTCATCACTGGCGGCCGGGTCATTATACCAATCGGTAATAATGACACCGCCTTGCGGGTCAGCCGAAGCCAGCGGCATGAAAGAAAGCGTGTCGAGGCTGGCCTGCCATAAAAGCGAGTTGACGCCCAGCCCGCCCCTGACGATAACCGACGCGCCATCGGCGCCCGCCGCGGTCGCGATATTTGTGTCATTGCTCCGGAACAGGTCGAATATCGAGCCGCTTTCTTCATCCGCCGTCGTCGAAGTGGTCGGATAATCGTCTTCAAAAGTCAGCGGCCCGCAAGCCGCCAAGCCGGCCACCAATGCGGCTGCAAGCAATTGGCGGCGGCGGGTTTTGAGGGATAAAAAAGGTAAAAAGAAAAGGCGCATGGCGAAGCTCAAAATCTCGGTTTTCATTTCGGGTCTCGTTTCGCTTCTCTGGATGAAAAGCGATTGTGAACTGCTCCATGACTATTATGGCCTTTGCCAAATGTAAAGCCTGTAAAGCGGCTTTACCCGCCCATGCGCCATCTGGACCGGCTTATGCGCTATCGGAGTTGAACGCATCAATGGCCGCAAAGCCCGACGCCGCCCCAAAGCCGCCAAGGCGACGCCAGCGCGCCCAGCCCATACCGCCCATCGCATAGGCGGCCAACCCCATTTGTCGCGCCGCGCGCAATAAGAAAGCAGCCCGCATGGCCCCCAATGGGCGCGCGCCCGGGTGAGAGCGCGTGGCAAAAACCGGCGCAATGAGAACCGAGCGAAAACCGGCGCGCTGCGCCGCTATCAGCTCGGCCATATTGTGCACCGCGGCGCTATCTTGTGGCGCGGCGCGTCCGTGTCGCAAGGCCGGTCGCGCCAGCATATAAGACGGGCAATGAAACGCCGCGCCCACCGAGGCAGCGAGGCGCGCATCACCGGCGACAGAAAAATAGCGGCCTTGCTTGCGGCAAGCTTGCGCCATTTGCGCGGCCAGATGCGCGCGCTTCGGGTGCGCATAGTCGCGCAAAACCAGACCGACAGCGCTGGGGTGCGCCGCGATAAGGGCCTGCCAATAGGGCAGGCGGTCAGCGTCTGAAAGCATCAAAAAAGGCGCAGGGGTTTTGGGCGGCGGCATGCGGGCGAACTCCTTTGGAAATTTCAACTTGGCTGTTTCGGCGGCTTCTGGCAAGACGGGGATATGAGCCAAAATGCCACAAATAATGACACGCCCTTAACCGCGACGCGGGCGCGAATGCAAGCCGCCTTGAGGGCGGCCGGGCGCGACGCCGACGCGGCCCAGCTCATCGCCATATCAAAGACCAAACCGGTCGAGGCGATCGCGCCATTGCTTGCGGCGGGGCATCGCCGGTTCGGCGAAAACCGCGTGCAGGAGGCGGCCGAGAAATGGCCGGCGCTGAAACAGGCGCATGACGATATCGAATTGCATCTGGTCGGCCCTTTACAAACCAATAAAGCCAAAGAGGCGGTGGCGCTGTTCGATGTTATTCAAAGCCTCGACCGTGAAAAGCTGGCGCGCAAGCTGGCCGCGCTCAAAGACGCGGCGGGCCATGGCGCTGATTTTCCGCGTCTTTTCATCCAGGTCAATAGTGGCGAGGAGCCGCAAAAATCGGGGATAGAACCGGCGCAACTAGCCGCTTTTTATGGGCTTTGCACCGATGAGCTGGGCCTCGATATAGACGGCCTTATGTGTCTGCCGCCGCAAGACGAAGCGGCGGGGCCGCATTTTGCGCTGCTCAAGAAGCTGGCTGATGAGCTGGGCGTCAGCGGCCTTTCAATGGGTATGTCGGGCGATTTTGAAACCGCATTGGGGCTGGGGGCGACGCATATTCGCATCGGTACGGCGCTGTTTGGCCCGCGCGAATAAAGCCATTTGTTGAAATCAAACAGCTTTTTGAACCCGCACCGCACAGCCGGGTGCGGCGTGGCGCAACAAAAACGCCATGCTGGCATGGTTGACGGCGATACAGCCCAGTGTCGGGCTGAAATTACCTTTCTCCAAATGCAGAAAAATCGCACTACCGGCGCCTTTTTGGGGCGGCGCGTCATTATAACCGAGCTCGAAAAACACATCATAGAGGCGGTCCAGACGCCATAATTTTTCGTGTCCGGCGCGCGTTGGTAGGATGATCGGCCGGTTGTAGAAAGCAAAGCGGTCGTCGTCGCACCAGCCGCTTTTCTGGGCTATTTCGGCGATTGGCAGGGCACTCACCGGACGCGTGACGCGGTCGGGGCGATACCAGATGCGGCGCAAGGCAAACCGCCCGAGCGGGGTTTTGGCGTCGCCCTCGCGCTTTTGGGCGCTGACGCCGTTTTTGCCCAACGCGCATCTTGTACGGTGGGGGCCGAAGCGCAAAACGCCGTGGTGCGGGGTGCGCCCGCTCGGGGTGACCAATATATCGTTCATCCGGAATAAGGTCAGCCAATTTGACGCCGCCCGCAAGGGGTTGTTTTGCGCGCGCATAACGGGCAAGTTCGACACTTAATAAGCCGATTGAGTGGAACGTTACGGTTATCAAATGGCGGTTAAGCAAAAAATTCTTCTGGTCGAGGACGATGATGTGCTGGCCGAAGTGCTGGACGAGCAGTTGGCGCTGCACGATGAGTTCGAGCTGACCCGAGTCGCAACCGCGGCGGCGGCGCTGGACGAGGCGCATAAAGGTTTCGACCTTATTTTGCTCGATGTCGGCCTGCCCGACCAAGACGGGCGCGAGACGTGCAAAATTATCCGCAAAAACAAAATCACCACGCCGATTATTATGCTGACCGGCGCGGCCAGCGAGGCCGATACGATTTTGGGCCTCGACGCCGGTGCCAATGATTATGTCACCAAGCCGTTTCGCTTCGGCATTTTACTGGCGCGCATGCGGGCGCAATTGCGCAGCCACGAACAAGCCGAGATGGCCGAGCTGGCGATAGGCGGATATTTGTTCCGCCCAAGCCTCAAAATCCTCGAGCCGCAAGACGGCAGTGCCAAGATCCGCCTGACCGAAAAAGAGACCAATATCTTGAAGTTCCTGCACCGCGCCGACGGTGCGGCGGTGGCGCGCGACACGCTGCTGCACGAAGTGTGGGGCTATAATGCGCAAGTCTCGACGCATACGCTGGAGACGCATATTTATCGCTTGCGCCGCAAGATTGAGGCCGACCCGTCCGAGGCGACATTGCTGCTGACTTTGGAAGGCGGCTACGCCCTGGCGCAAACTTAAGTTTCTAAAAAAGCCGTTTCGGCCGCGTCGCTGACCGGATAGCCGCTGATATAATCCTTATGCATGCGCATGGCGCGCCCGTTCGACAGTCGCATCGCCGCGAAATCGCTAACGCCGCGCGCCAATTCGCGGCCGCTCTGGGCGAGCATTTGAAAGCGGCGGCGCAACCGCAAACGTCCATCATTCAAACCCACCCAAGTGGCGATGTGAATATCGTCACCGAGGGTCGCAGCGGCTTTGTAATCGATCTCATGATGGGTGACGACAAAACCGCAATCGCGGGCGCGATAGGCGGCAAAATCAAACCCCAAAGCTTTTGAATGGTCCCAAGCGGCGCGTGCCATCCAGCCCAGATAGACGACATTATTGACATGCGCGAAATCATCGATGTCGTCTTCGCGCACCGCAACGCGCAAGACGTGCTGCGGCGGCAGCAAAAACGCGGCCTCGGATGGGGCGGGGTGAGCCATTGGGGTTTTCATGGCCGGCAAATTAGCAGGCCGCCTGCCCTCTTGCCAGCGACAATGCTGCCGCCTAATCTCTGGCTCCAGATAGGCCATGCATGGCGAGGGAGGGTATAATGACGGCACCCGCAAAAGATACCAGCCAATTGGGCACGCCGCGCGACGGCTTTGAAACCGATGCCGAAAATTGGCCACCCAATGTCAAAGCGGCGCACCAAAAACCGTCGCCGACCTCGGCCCATTTGGGACTTGAATTGCTGGCCGTTGATAAAGCCGGCGGCGTGGTCGAGATGGCGTTCAATGCCAGCGATAAGCTGTGCAATAAATGGGGCGGCATTCAAGGCGGCAATGTTGCGGCCATGCTCGATGATGCGATGGCTTTCGCCATCGGCCTCAATCTCGATTGGGGGCAAATCAGCCCGACCTTGGAACTGAAGGTCTCCATGCTGGCCCCGGCCCGCCCGGGACGCCTTTATGCGGTCGGGCAAGTGGTGCGGCGCGGCCGCTCGGTCGGCTTTGTCGAGGGCATGCTGTATGATGAAGCGGGTCAATTGCTGGCCACCGGCTCGTCGACGGCGAATTTTGTGACGCTCAAAAAGCCCGCAAAAGACGGCGCAAAACAGAGTGAGAAATAGGAGGCGCTGATGGCGCATTTGGAAAACGCTCCGGCGGAAAATCTTGACGCCATGGCCGATGAGCTGGCGCTGGCCGCGGCGGTGATGGGGTTTGAGCCCAATAGCCTGAAAATCATGGCGCACCGGCCCGAAATCTTGCGCGGCTTTATGGCGCTGAGCGCGGCGGTGCTGGGGCCTGAGGCCAAGCTGGCGCCGGGGTTGCGGCAGATGATTGCCTATATCGCCAGTGCCGCTGCGGGGTGCAATTATTGCCAGGCGCATACCGCGCATGGGGCGCATGAGCGCGGTGTCAGCGCTGAAAAAATAGAAAACCTATGGTCTTATGAAACCGATGATTTGTTCTCCGATGCCGAGCGCGCCGCGCTGGCCTTGGCGCAAGCCGCCGGGAGCGTGCCCAATCGCGCTAACAAAGCCCATTTCGATGCACTGAAACCGCATTTCACCGAGGCCGAGATTTGCGAGATTGTCGCCGTCATATCGACCTTTGGTTTCCTCAATCGCTGGAACGACACTATGGCGACGCCTTTGGAAGAAAGCCCCCTGGCATTTGCCGAGGCGCATTTGTTGGGCAGTGAATGGAAACCGGAACGCCATAAATAGCGTATCAGTTGCATGGACGAGTTAGAAAACCCCAATCGCACGCACAAATCGCAATGGCGTCTGCGGCAAGTTACCGATGAGCTGAACGCGCGGCCGTTCCCGCGCTTCGCCCTGCCAACGGCAATCTTTCGCCTGTGCCTGTCGGGCGATGAGGCCTTTGAGGGCTTGCGCGATATGCTATGCGACACGCTGAGCGATATTGACTGGGAGGGCGAAGCGCAAAGCCGCCTCATCCGCGCGCGCCATAATGGCGTGCAGTTTAACATTGAACGGCATACCGAATTTGTGTCGCTGACGGTGATCGATGAAAAAGCCGAAAGCGGTTCGGCGGCGCAACACTTGCCGTCTGATTGGCTGGAAAAAAGTCGCGGCGAAGTGGTGGTGGCGGTCGATTGCCAATGCACCATGCGCGGCGCGGCGCGCGATGGCTGGACCTGCGCCAGCCGTCTCGAAAACGGCCTGGCTGACGGCTTTTTCGATTTCAAAATCGCCGAGGACGGACACACAAAAATCGCCCTCGATTTCGCCCCCGATTGCGATGTCCGCGATGTCGGTCGCATCGCCCTGCAAGTGGTGGAAATCGAGACCTATCGCTCTTTTGCTGCCATTGGGTTGAACCGCGCCCGCGCTGCACAAGCGCAACTTGCCGATGTGGCGGCCCGCGTGCCGACCAGCATTTCGGCCGCCGGCAGCGCCGATGCCGAGCGTTTTGAATTGCTCAGCCAATTGACCGGCGAGCTGGAAGAAGTTTGGCGGCGTACCTCGTTTCGCTTCGCCGCCTGCACCGCCTATTGGGATTTGGTGACGGCGCGCCTCGCCTCTTTGCAAGAACAAGCCTATGACAGCCGCATTACGATTGGTGGGTTTCTGGAACGCCGCCTGCAACCGGCAATCGCCACTTATCAATCGACCGAACGCCGCCGCCATGATTTGGCCGAGCAGATAGCTGCCATGACCGGGCTTTTGCAAACCCGCATCGAGCTGGATATGCAGCAGCAAAATGCCGATCTCTTGGCTTCGCTCAACCACGCGGCCGAGCGGCAATTGCGGCTGCAGCACACGGTCGAGGGGGTCTCGACCGTCGCCATCTCTTATTATCTGGTCAATCTGTTGCGCGCGCCCGCCGAATGGGTGCTGGCGCGGCAGCCGACACTCGACCCGCTGCTGGTCAATCTGTTGCTGGTTGGCGTCACCGTGCCGCTGGTCTGGTTGACCATTCGCCGCCTATTGCGCGCCACGGTCGGCGGCACGAAGACCCGGTAACCCGATTTTGCGTCGTAAATTTCGCGCAGCGCCCGACGGCGCATGACGATAAGCCCTTTCTTTTGCGCCATTTTACGCTAACCTGTTTTTTGAAACTTCATCTTGAGACGGGGCGGTGCTTTGGTGCGCGCCGTCAGCGTAAAAAGGGGGACATTGTGAGAGTTTTGATTTTTATGGTCATGAGCCTGATGCTGGTGCGTCCGGCTATGGCGGAGGAATGCACGCCGTCTAAATGGGGTGCCGATGATGAGATTGGCGCCGCCAATCTGATTTCCGAAAAAACCGTGTTGGCCGCTGCCGGTCTTATCAAACAGGGCAAGCGCCACGGGTTGGGTATCACCATCAAGCCCGATATGCCGTCCTACCCGCCGCGCTATGCCAAGCTGCAAGTCGTGCAGCCGGGCCAGCAGTTCCGCGAGACGCAAGAACATGCGCTTGGTTGGCCGCTTTCAGCCAATGATGACATGGTGCAAATGTGGCTCGGCACCGGCCCGCAAATTGACGGGCTGGGTCACCTCGGCGAGGACGGCACGTTTTATAATTGCAATAAAGGCAAAGATTTTGCCGCCATGACCGGCATGACCAAATTGGGGATTCACAAAGTCCCGCCTTTGGTGGCGCGCGGCGTGATGGTCGATATGGCGCGTCATTTCGGCGTCAAGGCGATGCAGGGCGGACAGGCCATCGAGGCTGAAGACATTAAAGCGGCAGCGCGCGCGCAAGGTGTTCGCTTTCAAAAAGGCGACATTATATTGCTGCATACCGGCTATACCGATGCCACTCTTGAAAGCGCGCCTGAGAAATGGGGTGCCACCATTCCCGGCATCTCCAATGCGGCGGCTGAATATCTGGCGACATTGGAGCCGGTGGCGGTCGGTGCCGATACATGGGGCGTAGAAGCCGTGCCTGCCAAAAAAGGCGACAAACTGTTTTATGGCCATGTGACGTTTTTGAAAGAAAACGGCATATATATTCTGGAGACCATGAATACCGGCCGTCTGGCGCAAGAAAAAGTGCACGAGTTTATGTTTGTGCTGGGGCAAGCCAAGCTGCAGGGCGCGGTGCAAATGATCATCAATCCGATCGCGCTCTGGTAGTCGCGCGCTGCGCAAAATAACGCAGCCGCTGGCGGGCAAAAATAATTCGAGAAGCCGTTCTGGAGCGGGCGATGAGATTCGAACTCACGACCCCAACCTTGGCAAGGTTGTGCTCTACCCCTGAGCTACGCCCGCTATGTCAGAACGGGAAGCGTTATGCACCATCACCGGCCATTTGACAAGTGGATTTGACAAGCCGGCGGGGCGCGCGGATAGTGCGCTAAATTTTCGCGCGCCGGGGCTTGGCAAAACCTGCCAGGCGCCCCATTTAAGAGGCAGAAGGAAACCCTATGTCGAGCAATTTTGACCCGCCGCAAGACGGCCCGCAAATGACCAATGCCACCATGCCGCCTGCCGATAATGCAGCCAGCGTGGTCGATGTGACGACCGAGAACTTCATGGGCGAAGTCATCGAGGCCTCGCAAGGCTGTCTGGTGCTGCTTGATTTATGGGCCCCGTGGTGCGGGCCGTGCAAACAATTGACCCCGGTTTTGGAAAAGCTGGCGCTGCAATCGGACGGCGCGGTGCGGTTGGCAAAAATGAATATAGACGAGCATCCGGCCGTGGCGCAGCAATTGCAGGTGCAATCCATCCCGGCAGTTTTTGCGTTTAAAGGCGGCCAACCGGTGGATGGTTTTATGGGCGCGTTGCCCGAAAGCGAGGTGAAAAAATTCCTCGATAAGCATTTGGAAGACGGGCTTGGCCCCTCGCCCGCCGAGGCGCTGATGGAGACGGCGAGCGAAGCGCTGGCCGCCGGTCAGTCGGACGATGCGTTGGAATGCTATGCCGCGGCTTTGGAGCACGAGCCGGATAATGTCGGTGCCATGGCCGGTCTGGCGCAAACGTATTTGGCGTTGGGCGATAAAGACGCCGCCGAGGCGGCGCTGGCGCCAGCGCCGATGCATGACAATGACCCGGCACTGGCGGCGGCGCGCGCCGCGCTGGCCCTTGCCGACAAGACGGCCGAGGTCGATTTGGGCGATGCCGCGCCGCTCATGGCGGCGTTGGAGGCCAATGCGGATGACCATCAGGCGCGCTTTGATTTGGCGCTCGCCCATCACGGCGCCGGTCGGCGCGCCGATGCCTTGGAGGCGCTTTTGGAAATTGTCGCGCGCCAGCGCGATTGGAACGAGGAAGCGGCGCGCAAGCAATTGGTCGAATTGTTCGACGCTTATGGCGCACAAGATGAATTGGTAATTGCGGCACGCAAACGCCTGTCCTCACTGCTGTTTAGTTGATAGGCTTGGTTTATGGCTTTTGACCCCGAAACGATTAACGAGCTGCCCGAGACGGTGCCGGTATTCCCGCTTGAGGGTGTGCTGCTGCTGCCGCGCGGGCAATTGCCGCTGAATATTTTTGAGCCGCGCTATCTGCAAATGTTTGACGACGCGCTGGCCAATGGGCGGCTGCTCGGCATGGTGCAGCCGGCGATCGATGACGAGGGCGGCGAGCATTTACAAAAAGTCGGCTGCCTTGGCCGCATCTCCTCTTTCAGCGAAACCGATGACGGGCGGATGATTGTTTCGCTGACCGGTGTGGCGCGTTTCGCGGTCGCCGAGGAATTGAATGTGCTGACGCCTTATCGCCAACTGCGCGCCGATTATCGCCCCTATGATAGCGACCTTATCGCCGATGTCGGCAGTCTCGATGTCAATCGTGAGGGCGTGCTGGATGTGCTGAAGCGCTATCTCGAGGCCAATAATATGTCGGCTGATTGGCCGGCTATTGAAAGCTCGAACAATGAGGCTTTGGTCAATTCTTTGTGTATTATCAGCCCCTATGGGGCGCAGGAGAAACAGGCCATGCTGGAGGCCGCGACGCTGGCCGAGCGCGCCGAAATTCTCATCGCCCTGACCGAAATGGTGTTGGCGCAGCTTGGCCAATCGGGCGGTGCCAATGATAATGCCGTGCAATAGGGGGGCGTGATGAGCAAGACCGAAAAACTCGATCCGGCGCTGTTGCAGCTACTGGTCTGTCCGGTCAGTCACGGCCCGCTTTCCTACGATGCCGAAGCCGGTGAGCTGGTGTCGAAAGAAGCCGGCTTGGCTTATCCGGTGCGCGACGGCATCCCGATTATGCTGGCCGAGGAAGCGCGCAAAATTTCTGATTAAAGCAGCACTCCGCGCATTAGAAGAGAAGCCTGCGCATTAGAATAAAAGCCTGCGCATTAGAAGAAAAGCCTGCGCGCTAAAAACTGCGCCCACGCATAAGCCGCGGTTGAGCGTGCGCCCCGCCATCTGCACCACCCGCGCTACCCGCGCCACCCGCACCACCCGAACCATTGGCGCGGGCGCGAAACGCTGCCGCCAGTTTTGGGTTGCGCGATGCCAAGCGGCCACTGAGCGAAAGTCCGGCGCGCGCCAAAGGTCCGGTCAGGCGTGATGGGCGACCGGCAAAAAGCGTCGCCAACATATGCGTGGTCGCCGCCATCACCCCACTATCGGCGCGGCGCAGCTTCTGGTAGCCGTCCAGCACATGCGGCCCGTCCAGGGCCAGACCCAGCGCCCGCGCCTCATATAGCGCATCGGCCAATTGGGCGGCATCGCGCAGTGACAGGTTAAACCCCTGTCCGGCCAGCGGATGGATGATATGCGCGGCCTCGCCGAGCAGGCATAATTTGTCGCTGACATAATGTTCGGCCAGCGCCAGCGATAGAGGTTGCACGGCGCGCGGGCCCGAAGCCGCGCTATCGCAAAGACGCAGCGCCCCGGCATGGTCTTGTGTTGCCTCGGCCAGCTCGTGCTCGAAAACCGAGGCCTCGACTGTGGCCAGTGCGGCGGCGCGGGCGCGCGGCAGGCTCCAAATCAGCGCGCATTGGTTCGCCACCGGCAATGGCAGCAGCGCCAATGTGCCGGTGGGCAGGAATATCTGCACCGCCGCACCGCCATGCGGGCGCGTGCTTTCAACCGTGCAGACCAGCGCGTCGGCTTGATAATCATGGCGGAGCGGACGCGCCGCTTGCGCCGCGCGCCAAGGGGCCGTGCCGCTATCAACCCGCGCGCAATCGACCAGCAGAGCGGCTTGCAGGGCGCTACCATCGGCAAAAGCCGCGTCGCCCGTCGCGGTGTCAAACGAGATGAGCGCGCTATCGCCGACCTCAACAGCGCCGTCTTTGACGGCCGCATCGCAGGTCGCGGCAATGGCGCGCCCCAAAGCGGCGCGGCAGACAATATGCGCCAGCACAGTAATATCGCTATGGCCTTGGTTCTGGTTGTCTTGTTGCGCTTGTTGTGGCGCGGCAAAATCGAGACCGCTGCCATGCGCCCAGGCATGGGCGTCGCCGTATACCGTCATATCGGTGACCGGCGCGGCGGGCAGGTCGAGGCGCGCCCACACACCCAGCGTTTCCAACATGGTCTTGGCGGCTGGACTGAGCGCCAGAACGCTTTGATAATCAGCTCTCTTATCCGCTGAAGTTTTGCCGGAAGTTCTGCCGGAAATATTGCCAGAATTATTGTCGGAGGCGTTAGTGGAGGCCACGATACATACCGGCAACCGCGCCGCCGCCAGTGCCAACGCCGTGACTTGCGCGGTAGCCCCGCCGCCATGCACCAAAATCGGTTTTTCCGCCTGTTCCAATTCCTTTTTCATATCCTTTAACTGCCGCAAAACAGGCGGCGCGTCCAGTGTTGCGCATGCGCTCTTTTCGCACTCTTATGGCAATCTTATGGCACTCTTATGGTAATGAGGGCGCGCTCTGGGGACGAAAATGCCCAAGCTTTAATCAGCCAAAACCTGTCTGCCTAAAAATCGGGCATATGTGCGGGTAGGCGCTCGGCCAGCCGCGAGACCGCCGCCACCAACAATGGCACGCTTCTTGCATGAATATAGTGATTAATCTAGGGGGTTTTCATGGATACCAACGCGATAGGCGGCGACGTCTTCTTTATTCTCATGGGCGCCATTTTGGTATTCGCTATGCATGCCGGTTTTGCTTTTCTGGAAGTGGGTACGGTGCGCAAAAAAAATCAGGTCAATGCAATGGTCAAAATCCTGTCGGATTTCGGCATGTCGACCTTGGCTTATTTCTTCATCGGCTACTCGATCGCTTATGGCATGGATTTTCTGTCCTCGGCGGCGACCATTAGCGGCGATGGCGGCGACGAGGCTTATGGCCCGCAAGGCCTGTCGCTGATTAAATTTTTCTTCCTGCTGACTTTTGCGGCGGCGATTCCGGCGATTATTTCCGGCGGCATTGCCGAGCGCGCCAAATTCGGTTCCCAGCTTATCGCTTCGGGCATTATTGTGGCGCTGGTCTATCCGTTTTTCGAAGGGATGATTTGGAACGGCAATTATGGTTTCCAAGCGTGGCTCGAAGCCAGCTTCGGGGCCAGCTTCCATGATTTCGCCGGCTCTGTTGTGGTTCACGGCGTCGGCGGTTGGATCGCTTTCTCAGCGGTTATTCTGCTGGGTGCGCGGCTCGGTCGCTATGGCGAAAAAGGCACGGCCTTTCCGCCCAGCTCGATCCCGTGGCTGGCGCTGGGCAGCTGGCTTTTGTGCATTGGTTGGTTTGGCTTTAACGTGGTCAGCGCGCAATCCTTGGAAGGCGTCTCCGGTCTGGTGGCCCTCAATTCGCTGATGGCCATGGTTGGCGGCATTTTGGCGGCGCTGTTTGTCGGCAAAAATGACCCGGGCTTTGTGCACAATGGCGCCTTGGCCGGTCTGGTTGCTGTCTGCGCCGGTTCTGATGTCATGCACCCGGGCGGTTCGCTGGTTACCGGTGCTGTCGCCGGTGTGCTGTTTGTCAAAATGTTTGTCTTCTGCCAAGAGAAACTGCAAATCGATGACGTGCTGGGCGTCTGGCCGCTGCACGGTCTGGCCGGTGCTTGGGGCGGCGTTGCCTGCGGTATTTTCGGCCTCGAAGCGCTGGGCGGTCTGGGCGGCGTCAGCCTGATGTCGCAAATCATCGGCACGCTGGTCGGCTGCGGTTTTGCTGCCATTGCCGGTGCCATTGTTTACGGCGCGCTGAAACAAAGCATAGGCATTCGCCTGACCGAAGAAGAGGAACGCCAAGGTGCCGACCTCTCCATCCACAAAATCGCTTCCCATCCGGAAGCCGGTATCGGTTAGGCCCGACGCCGCGCCAAACCCCCTAATCCCAAGGGCCGCGCCGCTTTTTCGAACACGAAAGTTTGCTAAAGGCGGCGCGGCTGGGTTAGTCTGGGGCAGGCTGATTCGTGAAACACCCGAGCGGGCTTATTGGCTGCGCTCGGGTTTTTTGTCTGGAGACAAGCATGCAATATGGGGTTTTCGATACCCTGCCCGCTTCGCCCTTTGTGCGCCTGCGCGCGCTACTGGATGATTTGACCCCGCCGCGCCCGCCCGTCTCTTTGGCGTTGGGGGAGCCGCAACACGCGCCGCCGACTTTTGCGCTCATGGCGGCCAGCGAAAATGTTCAAGATTATCGTCGCTATCCGCCGATTGCCGGCACGGCTGATTGGCAGGCCGCGGCGCGCGGTTGGTTGCAGCGGCGTTTCAATGTCACCTCGGCGCTGGCCGCGCCGTCTCAAGTGCTGCCGCTCAACGGCACGCGCGAGGGCCTGTTTCTGGCGGCGCAAATGGCGCCACAAAAACCCGCCGCTAAAGATGGCGGCCTGATGGCCATGCCCGACCCGTTTTATCAAATCTATGCCAGCGCCGCCGTCGCGGCAGGGGCGCGCCCGCATTATCTGCCGGCGACGCGCGAGACCGGCTTTCTGCCCGACCTCGCCGCGCTCGATGCCGAAACCCTGTCGCGCCTGCGCGCGCTGTATTTGTGCAATCCGGCCAATCCGCAAGGCGCGGTGGCCGATAAAGCCTATCTCGAACAGGCTTTGGGTTTGGCGATGCAGCACGGTTTCATCTTATTGGTCGATGAATGCTATGCCGAGATTTACGACCCTGAAGGCGCACCGCCACCTTCCATCCTCGAAGTGATGCAGGAAAAAGGTCTGCACGACGCGCCGGTGATGGCTTTTCATTCGCTCTCCAAACGCTCCAACCTGCCGGGCCTGCGAAGCGGCTTTGCCGCCGGTGGTGAAAGCCTGATGAGGGCCTATGCCGAGCTGCGCCAAATCGCCGGCCCGCAATGCCCGATGCCGGCGCAAGCCGCCGCCGCTTTGGCTTGGTCGGATGACGCGCATGTCGTCGAGAACCGCGCCCGCTATGCTGAGAAGTTTGCATTTGCCGAAACAGTGTTTGGTGACGCTTACGGCTTTTATCGTCCGGCGGCCGGATTTTTCCTGTGGCTCGATGTCGGCGATGGCGAAGCGGCGGCTGTGCATTTATGGCGCGAACAAGGCTTGCGGGTGCTGCCCGGGGCTTATCTCGCAGCACATAACCCCATTAATAGCACCACGAATAGCCCCACGAATACCGACTATTCAAAAGATGCAAAAGACGCGCAATGCTCGCCGCATGCCGCGCCCTATATTCGCGTCGCCTTGGTCGCTGATATGGAGACCACTCAAGAGGCGTTGCCGCGATTGAAAGCGACGCTCGATGATTTTGCGCTGGCCCGAAAAGGCTCAGCAGCATGACGCGTATGGCAGATTTAAGGGCGCGCCTGCGGGCATTGGCGGCACTCATTTGGATGCGCTTGTCCGCCGCCATCAGTCTTTTATTGGTGGTTTTATTG
>JADHOK010000019.1 GCA_016779015.1 PS1 clade bacterium
GGATATTCGATAAGCGCGACTTGGCTGAAACTTTGCCCGTCTTCGCGCACCGCCGTTTGAAAGATTTGCCGCAGCGCCGTATAGACCGTGCCGGCCATGGGGATTTGCCGGATGAAACGGTCGGCGAAAGCCAGCAAAGCGCGGCCAAGGAAATTGGCCGTCAAACCGCCGATAAGGGTCAGCAGCGCCAGCGCCAACACCACGCCGACGCCCGGAATATCAAACGGCAGATAGGTGGTTGGCCAGTAAATCTTGGGCACCCATGGGCGGAAATAATTATCCAGAAATTCGACAAACCACAGCACCAGATAAAAGGTGATGAAAATCGGCGCGGTGACGACCAGTCCGGTGAAGAAATAAGTGCGTAACGCACCCAGCATGGTGCGCTTTTTCGCTGGCGGCTCGAAGTTCTCTACCATGCTGCATCATGGGCTGATTCCGCCCCGCAATTCATCATCAATTCATGAATAATCGCTGCGGTAAAAGCACCCGCTAGCCCGAAGGGATAGCCCGTTGCGCCTCCAAAGGGGCAAGGCGCGCTAAACCAGCAAGCTGGTAGCGCTTATAGCCTCCGCCCTACCGAAGGGGGCGGTAAAACAAACGGGCCGCCAATTAGGCAGCCCGCTCAGAGTTTTAATTTACGTTTTGTCGGGGTTTGCCTTTACACAATATCGAAATGCGCGATTGTCAGTTCGTCCGTAAAGCCTTCAAGCGTCATCACCAGTTCGTCGGTTTCGCCGCCGGTATAAACGATTTGTGTGTCCTCACCATCCACGCTCCAATCGATTTGGGCAGCGGCTTTCAGCTCGGCAATCGTGGCTTCATCCCCATTGAGTGTGGCGATGCGGATTTTGTCGCTGGCGGCGTCAAAATCCGTCACGACGTCTTCGGCGCGTTCATCGCCGCTTAGATATAAGTCGGAAGTTTCGCCATCAAACTCATATGAGTCGTCAAACAGATTTGGGTCGTCAAACAATGAGAGGTCGAAACCACCACTGTCACCCAACGTTAAAACGAAAATATCTCGACCCGCGCCGCCGGTCATTGTGTCGGCCCCGGAACCACCGTCGATAAGGTCATTGCCGAGATCGCCGATAATCGTATCGTCGCCTTCACCACCACTAAGAACGTCGTTGTCAAACCCGCCATCGATAATGTCATTACCGAGACCGCCGATAATCGTATCGTCGCCGGCACCACCGATAAGTGTGTCGTCGCCGATACCACCATCAATAAGGTCATTGCCGCCATAGCCGTGTATCAGGTCATTGCCGGCACCGCCATAAAGGGCGTCACCGCTCCCGCCGACCACGGCATCACTCGTCCTGTCGCCATATATTTGGTCATTGCCGCCGAGGCCCCAAATGGAGCTGCTAACGCCAATGCCGGTCAATACATCATCATATTCAGTGCCGCTCAGGCCGGTGAAGCCTTTCAGATGGTCGCCTTCGGCGTGGCCGCCGCCGAGACCTTGTTCGACACCGGTGACCACCAAATTGCCATCATCCGAAACACTGACCAAAGCGCTGTGTCCGCATTGATTGAGAACAGCGAGGCATCAGTGCCACCCAGACTATAAACGACGTTGTCGGTTGCGACATCGGGTGTCGCAGCCGCCGTGTAAACCACCTGTCCGGCACCTGAGTTCTCTGCCAACGCAGTGGCTGTACCCAGCGACGTAAACACCGGTGCTTCATCATTGGCATCGGTGATTTCGAGGGTCACGCTTTGCGTAGCGCTTTGGCCACCAACTGTGGCGGTAACATCAAAAGCGTAGCTCGATTTTGTCTCAAAATCGGGGTCGCCGGTCAGCGTCACCGCACCTGTGTCCGCATTGATTGAGAACAGCGAGGCATCAGTGCCACCCAGACTATAGGCGACAGTATCGCCTGCGACATCGGGTGTCGCAGCCGCCGTGTAAACCACCTGTCCGGCACCTGTGTTCTCTGCCAACGCAGTGGCCGTACCGGGGGAGGTAAACACCGGCGCTTCATCATTGATGTCATTCACCGTCAGCGTCAATGCCGCTTCATCGGAGTCTCTCTCGCCATCATTCACCGTAAAGGTGATGATTACGGTGCCGAATTGATTTTCATCCAGCATGAACTCAAGGTCCGCCAGAGCGTCATTAGAAAATGTGATGGCGGTTGCGGTTCCGTATTCTTCCGGGAATGCGGCCGTGGCGTCGTCATTGAGGTTGCCGCTGCCATCGACACCGAAATGTTCCGCCGTATAGCCACCACTTCCGTCTGACTGGACCACAATCTTTTCGCCCGAAGCCAAAGTAAAAGTGCCGAGAGTATCGCCTGCTGAGGTCGGCAAAGACGCTGCCTCTTCAGTGCGCGCAAGGGTGATGCCGGTAATGCTCACTGATGCAAATGCGGAAGGGCTTTCCCCTTCCGTATTTTCGGCCGGGTCAAGAAAGCCCCAGTCTTCAAGTTCAATGGCAATGGCTGTGTCTTCGTCCATCGTATCAGCTGTATTGTCGCCGCGCGTAATATCGGGGTTGGCGACCGGTTCGCCCTGGGCTCTTTCGCGTGCTTCTGCAATGACGCCGTCAACGATGGATTCGAAATCGTCCAAATCTTCGGAAACCGCATCAGCAGGCAGCCCGTCATTCGCAGTGACAAATTCCTCTATTGAAGGGACTTCCGATTCGTCCGGAAGTTCCGAACGCAGCTCGGCGTAGTGCTGCAGAAAAATCGAACTTGTCGAGACTGTGTTTTGAATGGCTTCCGGCGACCCGTCTTCCGCCGGTGTTTTGTAGTTTTCGATATCGTTGAGGTGCTCGGGCGTTATGGCGTCATTATCGAAGATTGCCGCGATGGCTTCTTCCGCTGTCGTGATTTCGTTATCTTCCACTTTTATTAGTTCGACAATCATAGTTGAAATGGGCGAGGCAACCGTCAAATCTGAGGTATCTAGTGTATAGGTGCCGCTTTCGAATTCTTCGCCGGTATAAGTGTCAAACGCACCGGTGAGATCGACCGACAAAACCTTGCCTTCATGCTCAATAAGGATTTGGGCTTGGCCGTTTTCGTCTGTCGTACCAACATGCTCGCCGTCATCGGTATAAATGCGCGCGCCCCAAATCGGGCCGTCGGCGACAGAAACTGTGAAATCAGGCTGAGGCGGCAATTCTCTGTCACCGCCTTCAGTCGACCCGGGACCGTCTCGCAATACCAATACGGTATAGTCGCTGCTGCCACTTCCGCATGCGGCCAGCAGTCCGGCAATCAGTGGCGACAGCATCGCCCCTTCTTTGCGGAACTTGCCGGGAGAAAATTGCTGTGCGTTCTGCACAAAAGATGTGCTGCCCAGCAAATGAAATTTCAGGGATTGCAGTTTAAAAAGACGATCAAAAAACATTCTAGATTCCTGTTGTTGGTATTACCGTTACTCTTATTTTTCAGGAGCATCACAAAAGCCAAATCACGGCACGGCGCGGCATTTCCATACCTGCGATAGTTATCGTGGTGTGGTAAATTCTTCGTAAATCGCAATCCCCCCAGATTCGAACAAACTTCTAACAAGCGAGCCACGCCCTCCCCATCGATAGAAAAGACACGGCCATAACGCTGAAAATCGGACACAACCATATCGAGCGCAAAGCAGATTTTTGGAGACGCAACAGGTGAGAGCCATAACTTTCTTGTTGGTTTTTCGGCTCTCTCTTGTGACTTTTAGTGACGTTGCCGTCTCTTGCAAGCGTTCAATTTTCTTTATTTTCTTTAAAGTAAATAAGTTAAATGGATGTCCTGTCCGTTTGTGCGCCGCGCATTGTGGCTTGCCAATTATCCAAGCCGGTGGCAGGTTTGCCGCATGGGAGTGAGCGATAAAGAGAGCTTTGAGGTCGCCGTCGCTGCGATGTGTGAACGCCGATTCGGCGCGCCGCTCGACCGGCTGAAAAGACTGTCCGGTGGGGCCAGTCAGGAAAGCTGGACGTTTGTTTGCGACGGACAGGCTTATGTGCTGCGGCGCAATCCGCGCGGGCTGCCCACGCAACAAGATGACCATGCGCGCAAGCTCACCAAAGCCGATGAGGCGGCGATTATTTCAGCCGCCGCGAGTACCGGTATCGCCGTGCCGCGGGTTAGTTTTATTTGCGATGATGACGACGCCATTGGCGAAGCCTATGTGATGGACTTCATAGAGGGCGAAACCATTGCGCGGAAAATTTTGCGCGACAATGAGTTCGATGCGGTGCGCCCGCGCCTCGCTGAGCAATGCGGCGAGATGCTGGCGGCGCTACACACTATAGACGTCACCACCCTGCCCGCGCTGCCGCATAGCGATGCCGAGGGCGAATTGGATAAATATGCCGGTTATCTGAAACTGGGTGGGCATCCGCATCCGGTGTTCGAACTGGCGATAAAATGGCTGCGCGATAACCTGCCCGAAAAGCGACCGCCGGCGCTTGTGCATGGCGATTTTCGCAATGGCAATATCATGGTATCGCCCGAAGACGGTTTGGTGGCGCTGCTCGATTGGGAGTTGACGCATATCGGTGACCCGATGGAAGACCTTGGTTGGCCGTGCGTGCCAAGCTGGCGTTTCGGTCAGCACCATATGCCGGTCGGCGGCTTTGGTCGGCGCGACGCCTTATACAAGGCCTATGTAAAAGCCGGTGGCACGGTCGACGAAGAAGCGACGCGGTTCTGGGAAATCCTCGGCACGTTGAAATGGGGCATTATGTGCGGCGTGCTGATGGTCTCAGCATTTGAAAGCGGCACTGACCCGTCGGTCGAGCGCGGCTCCATCGGGCGGCGCGCTTCGGAGACCGAGATTGACCTGCTGCGTATGCTAATGGGAGAAGACTGATGGAAGACCGCCCTTCGGCTGAACAATTACTGGCAGCGGCGCGCGCCTTCCTCACCGAGACGGCCATGCCGCAATTGACCGGCCATGCCGCTTTTCATGCCCGCGTTGCGGGCAATGTGCTCGATATCGTGGCGCGCGAGCTGGCGCTGGCGCCCGGTTTCGCCAAAGCCGAACAGGCGCGGCTTTCATTACTGCTGGGTGAAACCGGCGATTTGGTTACGCTCAATCGCAAATTGTGCGAGCAAATAGCGGCCGGCGAGATGGACTTATCTAACGAGGCCCTGAAGACCCATCTGATAAAGGTGACGATGGGTAAGCTCGCCATAGACCAGCCCGGCTATCAGGGCTATAAGATCGCGCTGGCCAATGGTTGGCCTGAAGAAGACGTTTTAGAGGCATAACGCATGCAAAAAATAATCATTCCTGTCGTTCTAAGTCTCGCCATTGCCGGTTGTAGCATTATCGACGTCCCGTTCGTTCCGGGTATCTAAGTGCGGCTCTTATTGCTGGCGCAAAAACCGGCGGTATAGCCACGGCGCAATAATGTGATTGTAAACAAGGCCGGTCATCCCCCGCATGATCGGCCAATTTATCGCATGGGCCAGATATTTGAATTTGGGCAAGCGCAGCCACAGCGCAATAAACGCCCGCACCCCCACCAGCATTTCACCGCTCTCCTCGGCATGTAGCCGCGCCAACATGGCCTCGCGTGTATACCCTTCGGGCAGCGCGCCGGAAGAGATATCGGTAAACGCCAGCGACTTTATGTTGTGGGCCTCGGCCATGCGGCGATACATCTCGACCTCAGGCCCGCATATCGAGCAGCCGCCATTATAAAACACCGTCAGTTTTTGGGTGTGGTTCAATTGACCGGGCCTCCGATGGCCTCCGGCGTGCCTTCGCGCAACGCCACCAAATACTCGATAATCATATCCCAGGCCTTCAAGCCCTCGACATCGCCGGCGGCCGCGAACTCAGCCGCGCGCATGGTGGCAATCACCTCGGCGTCCTCGCCATATTGCTGGGTCAATGTGGCGGCCGCTTGCACCACCATTTCACGCACTTGCTTGTCAGCTTCTTCCAACTCACTCATGAGACTTTATATATAGCGACCGCGAAGAGAGCCAAACGGCGCCAGTGTCGCAGGGTTTTTGGCGTCAGCTTGTGGCGGATTAAACGCCTATTCGACTGTCACCGACTTGGCCAGATTGCGCGGCTGGTCAACATCCGTGCCTTTGGCGACAGCCGCATAATAGGCCAGCAATTGCAATGGCAGCGCGTACAGAATGGGCGTGATGAACGGGTCGAGTACCGGCAGTTTAATGGTCGCCATGCAGCCCTCTCCGGCTTTCTCAATGCCCGCCTCGCTTCCCAGCATAATGACCTTGCCGCCGCGCGCCAACACTTCCTGCATGTTGGAGACGGTCTTCTCGAACAGCTCGTCATCGGGCGCGATGGCGATAATCGGCACCGTCTCGTCAACCAGCGCGATGGAGCCGTGCTTCAGCTCGCCGGCCGCAAAACCCTCGGCGTGGATATAAGAAATCTCTTTCAGCTTCAGCGCCCCTTCCAGCGCCAGCGGCCACATGGTGTTGCGACCTATGAATAATGCGCTGGTGTAATCGACAAAGCCTCTGGCGATATCCTCAATCTGGTCTTCGCAGCCCAGCACATCATTGGCCAGACGCGGCGTCGTCAGCAGCAAGTCGGTCAGACGCGCTTCTTCTGCTGCGTCGATGGTCTCTTTAACGCGCCCCAGCCCGATGGCCAACGAGGCCAACGCGCCCAATTGGGCGGTGAAAGCTTTGGTCGAAGCGACACCGATTTCCGGCCCGGCATAGGTCGGAAACGTCAGGTCAACCTCGCGGGCGATGGAGCTCTCCGGCACATTGACCACGCCGATGGTTTGCAAGCCATGAGCTTTGCAATGATGCAGCGCCGCCAGAGTGTCCGCCGTCTCGCCCGATTGCGACACAAACACGGCGAGGCAGTCTTTATCCATCGGCGCATTGCGATAGCGAAATTCGGATGCGATATCGACCGACGCCGGAATGCGCGCATAGCGCTCAATCCAATTGCGCCCGACTTGCGCGGCGAAATAAGCCGTGCCGCAAGCGACCAAAATAACGCGGTTGATTTTGGAATAATCGAGCGTGCTTTCGGGCAGCAATACGCCGCGCGCCTCAGGGTCAATATATTGCCCAAAAGTGCGCGACAGCACATCCGGCTGCTCGTGAATTTCCTTGGCCATAAAGTGCCGGTAATTGCCTTTATCGACCATGGCGGCGGCGGCATCGACGGTCTCAACCTTGCGTTCAACCGCGCCGTCTTGACCAAGCGCATAAATCTCCGCCCCATCGCGGCGCATAATCGCCCAGTCGCCATCTTTCAAATAGCAAACCCGATTGGTGAAAGGTGCCAGCGCGAAAGCATCGGAACCGAGAAACATTTCATCATTGCCATAGCCGATGGCCAGCGGACTGCCCTTCCGCGCGATAATGATTTCATCCTCATTACCGGCGATAATCAGGGCAATCGCATAAGCCCCTTCCAATGCCGCAAAGGTCTCACGCGCGGCTTTTTTTATGTCGCCCTTGCCATTCAGGTTTTTGGAAAACAAATGTGCGATGACTTCGGTGTCGGTGTCGGATGAAAAACTGACGCCCTCGCCAATCAGCGCATCTTTCAGCTCTTTGTAATTCTCGATAATGCCATTATGCACCACCGCCACGCCCTCGCCGCGATGCGGATGGGCATTGGCTTTAATGGCTGGCCCGTGCGTCGCCCAGCGCGTATGGCCGATGCCGATATTACCGCTAAAAGGTCGGTCTTCGAGGCGCGAACGGAGAGCTTCCAGCTTGCCCTCGGCGCGGCGGCGAATGAGATTACCTTCGGAGACAATGGCGATGCCCGAACTGTCATAGCCGCGATATTCCAAACGCTTCAAGCCGTCATAGACGCGCTGCGATACATTATTATTACTGACAATACCGATAATGCCGCACATCTACTTATCCTTCTTTTGGTTCTTGGCTCGAAACTTGGCACCCCAACCGGCAATCTCGCGGACCGCAGCGCGGGTCACCACCAGCGCGTCATCGGGCACATCTTTCGAGATGGCAGAGGATGAGCCGAGATAAGCCCCTTTGCCGATGCTGACCGGCGCGATGAGCGATGAATTGGAGCCGATAAAAGCCCCGTCGCCTATCTTGGTGAGATGCTTGTTAAAGCCGTCATAATTGCAGGTGATGGTACCGGCACCGATATTGACGTCCATGCCCAATTCGGCGTCACCGATATAGGACAAATGACTTACTTTTGCGCCCTTGCCGATATCGGCTTTTTTGGTCTCGACGAAATTGCCGATTTTGGCCTCGTCACCGACAGTGGTGCCGGGGCGCAGTCGCGCATAAGGGCCGATGGCAGCGTGCTTGCCGATGCGTACCCCTTCGAGATGGGTAAAGGCTTTAATGGTCGTCCCCGCCGCAATCGATACACCCGGATTGATTTTGATATGCGGTTCCAGCATCACATCGGCGGCGATTTCAGTGTCGAAACTGAAAAACACACTATCCGGGTTTTGCATGCCGACACCGGCTTCGAGGAATTTCTGCCGCAAGCGGGCCTGCATAAGGCCCTCAGCTTTGGCCTGACCGGCGCGGCTGTCGACACCCATTGTGTCCTCTGCGCTGGCCATAACCAAAGCGGTCATTGCGCCATCATTATGCGCGAGACCGACCATATCGGGCAGGTAATACTCGCCTTGCGCGTTGTCATTGCGGAGCTGCGGTAGGTATTTTTCAAGCGCCGTGCGCGACAGTCCCATGGCCCCGCCATTGCACAATGTGATGGCGCGGGTCGCTTCATCGGCGTCTTTATATTCAATAATGGCGGTCGGCGTGTCGGCGTCCATCACCACGCGGCCATAGGCGGCGGCGTCCTCCGGCTCGAAACCCAACACAGCGACGTCGCTTTCATCCTCAGCCAAAGCGGCCAACACGTCAGCGCGCATGAGCGGCGTATCGCCAAACATTACGACAAATCGCGTCTGCGTTCCGGCTGCATCGAATGCGGCGCGCACCGCGTCGCCGGTGCCCAATTGTTGGCGTTGGATGCAGTGGGTGATTTTACCGCCTTGCGTGTCGGCAAACGCGCGCACCGCATCTTGGTCCGGAGCCGTCACCAACAGCACTTCCTGCGCGCCTGCTTGGCCCGCCGCGGCCATGGCATGCCCCAGCATCGGGCGACCCGCTATCTCGTGCAGCACTTTCGGCAGCGCCGATTTCATGCGCGTGCCTTTACCGGCGGCGAGTATTATGGCGGCGAACGGAGTTGTCATTGATAACCTCTTTACCTCGGCCCTGTATAGGCGGCGTCGCTAAAGAGGTGAAATCAAACAGTTTTACGCTTTATTGCATCGGTATGCTTAACCGCAGCGATTGGCGCGGCGAGAAAAAGCCTTTAACTGGCCAACGCCTCGACACCAATATCCTCGAGCATTTCATTACCCGCTTTGACCGCATCGGCCAGGCCACCAACGGCGGAGAGCAGGTTATGCGCGAAGAATTGCGCCGATGCCATTTTCCGTTGATCGAAATTCGGCTCGACCGCGTTTTGCGATACGGCGTGCGCGCCGCGCGCCAGATAATGACAACCGGCGACCAGACCGAACAGTCGCAAATAAGGCGTCGCACCGGCCAGCACATCGAGCGAGCCACGCTGCGCCACAAGCCAGTCAGTGGTTTCCTCCAGCGTGTCGATGGCACCGCTGAGGCGCGCCGCCACATCCACCAGCACCGGATTGTTCGACTCGCGGCAATTATCCGCCGTCTCGCGCATCTCGCCGAGATAGGCTTTGATGGTGTCGCCATTGCCGAGCTTGCGGCCGACCAAATCTATCGCCTGAATACCGTTCGTGCCCTCATAAATCGGCAGGATGCGCGCATCGCGCAGGAATTGCGCCGCGCCGGTTTCCTCGACAAAACCCATACCGCCATGAACCTGCACGCCGATAGATGCCACCTCATTGGCGATATCGGTGCTAAAGGCTTTTGAAATCGGTGTTAGCAGGTCGTTTTTGGCTTTGGCGTCTGCGTCGCCTGTCGCATGAGCCAAATCGGCCATCACACCATTTTCGTAACAAATGGCGCGCGCCGCATCGGTCATGGCGCGCATGGTCAGCAGCATACGGCGAACATCGGGGTGATTGATAATAGCGACTGCATCATTATCGTTTTTTTCGGCGCCGGGCTTTCGGCCTTGTTTGCGTTCTTGAGCATAGGCCAACGCGTGTTGCGTCGCCGCTTCGGCAACACCGACACCCTGCAGCCCGACATGCAGACGCGCATTATTCATCATGGTGAACATACACGCCAAGCCGCCATGCTCGGGGCCGACCAACCAGCCGGTCGCGCCGCCCTCTTCGCCATAGGCCATGACGCAAGTGGGGCTTGCATGAATGCCAAGTTTTTCTTCCAGTCCGATGCATCTCACATCATTGGCCGCGCCCAGCGAGCCGTCATCATTGACCATGAATTTCGGCACCACAAACAGCGAGATGCCTTTTGTGCCTTTGGGTGCGCCCGGCGTCCGCGCCAACACCAGATGGATAATGTTGTCGGTCATATCGTGGTCGCCATAGGTGATGTAAATCTTCGTGCCGGTTATTTTATAGCTACCGTCTTCCTGCGGTTCGGCTTTGGAGCGGATATTGCCGACATCGGAACCGGCATGCGGTTCCGTCAAGTTCATGGTGGCTGACCATTCTCCGGAAATCACCCGACGCAAATACTTCTCTTTTTGCTCCGGTGTGGCATGCGCGGCCATCGCCTCAATACCGCCATTGGACAGCATCGGGCAAAGTTGAAAGCCGATATTGGAATTCATCATCTCGGTGACCGCATTGGACAAAGCCAGTGGCAGCCCCTGCCCTCCATATTCGGTCGGCGCGGCCAGTGTCGGCCAGCCGCCTTCGATATATTTACTATAGGCGGTCTTGAAACTTTCCGGCACTTTGACGCCATCTTCGGTCAGATGCGCGCCGGTCTGGTCGCCTTCCCAATTGCTCGGCGCGACATAATCATTGGCCAGTTTGGCGGCCTCATCGAGAATGGCGGTCAGCAGATCGTCCGACAGGTCTTCATATTTGCCGCTGTCGATAAGGCGCTGAAACCCCGCCTCCTGCATGAGGGTGAATTCAATTGCCGAAACCGGTGCCCGATAAGCCATGTGTGTCTCCCATAATTTCTCTTAACCTAAGACATACGACCTCGAATGACACGCGGAATTTCGCAAGTTTTATGTGTCAAAAGGCCACAAGATTAATCACCCTTGGCTTGATTATCACCGTTCGCGCCGTCATAGTCTTGGGCAGCTATATCAATCCACCGGAGAGGAAGAAACCATGAGTGACCTTGTAAGCTGCACGATAGAAAACGGCATCGCCGTGATTAAGCTGGACGACGGCAAGGCCAATGCTTTCAGCTTTGACATGATGGCGGCCATTAACGCCGCGCTGGACGAGGCCGAAGCCACAGCCGACGTTATTGTTTTGACCGGCCGCGACGGTGTCATGTGCGCCGGTTTCGACCTCAAAGTAATGCGAACAGACGCCGCAAAAGTGCCGGATATGGTCGGCCAAGGCGGCCAATTGCTGACCCGCATTTTCGGCAATGACAAACCCATCATCATCGCCTCGCCGGGGCATGGTATCGCGGCCGGCGGCCTACTGATGCTAGCGGCGGATTATCGTATCGGCGTCGATACAGACAGCCGTTATGGCCTCAATGAAAGCGCCATTGGTATGGTGCTGCCGCCTTTCGGTCTCGACCTCGCGGTCTATAAGATCGACAATAAATATCTCGATAAGTGTTTCGCCGGGGCCGAGCTCATTACGCCGGAAACCGCCGTTAATGCCGGTTTCCTCGATGAGGTGGTGGCAGCTGATAAGCTTATGGAACGGGCGATGGAAAAAGCCGAAGAAATGCAAAAGCTCGATAGCAAAGCTTTTGCCGGTAATAAAAATCTGGTGCGCGGTATCGTGGCGGCCAAAATGGCCGATGATTTGGCGAGCGGTAAAGGGCTGAAAGTCGGCGCCTGAGCCTGGTTGAGGCTTATTAAGGCTGGTTATCGCGCTGCTGCAATACTGAGCTTTAAAGACCGGCCACCGCCTCGACATTCTGATTGTGCTTGCCGCGCGAAATGCGATAGCGACGGAAGACGAAAAACGCAGCGATATAAAACACCGCTTCGAGCGGTGCCGCGAACAGCACCAGATCGACCAGCTGGTCGGGGTCCACATCCTCCGGCTTGGCATTGCGCGGCAGGTCGATAATCGACAGCACCGCACCGGCCATCATAATACCCAGACCGGTGACCATTTTTCCGGCAAAGCCGCGCGCCGCAAAAACAATCCCCTCGCTACGTCGCGCCGTATCAACCGCGCTATCCTCAACCACATCGGCCATCATCGAGCCGAACATGATGAAGAAGACAATCGCCGCCAGAAGATTGGTGAAATTATGCGCCAGCAGCATCGGGAACAGCATCGGGTCGCCATTTTCCGGCACAATATCCAAAAGCCGCCCAATCAGCATGGTCGGCCCCCATACCAGAATGAATAAAAAGCTGCCCAGCGCGGCGCGGCGTTTGTCAAACCTCTCGCTCAAGCGACGCGCCAACGGCACGGCGCAAATTGCCGCCACAGCTTGCAACATGGTCAAAATAGCCAATTGCGACGGCACCAGTCCCCAGAAAAAAGTTGAGAAATAAATGCTCAACGCGGCGGTAAAGCCCGACGCCGTGCCGAAGAAAATCGACGCCAAAAACAGCGCCATGAAATTGCGGTTCTTCATCACATCCAGCACTTCGCCGATAATTTGGCGCGGCGACAGAATATCTTTGTGCGGCGGCACGTGCAGATGCGGAATGGTTTTATGCGTCCCCAAAGACGACGCCAGCATGCCGACAAACATCAGACAGGCGGCGGCGACACCGTAATGGGCATAGCCCTCGGCTTGCAAAATACCATTGCTGCCGTCGGCTGCTTGAAAGAATACCGAATAGCCGAGAAACGCCATGCCGATACCGCCGAGCCACCCAAACATGAAGCGCAGCCCCATCAGACCGGTGCGCTGGTCGTAATCAGTGGTCAGCTCGGAAATCAACGCCGTGTTCGGCACTTCGAAGAATGTCAGGAAGATGCGGATGGACACCGCCATCACGACCAGAAACGCAAACATTGTCCCTTGCGTGGCCAGCACTGCCTCGGGCGGGTTCCACATCAGCCCGTAGCTCACACAAATCGGGATAATTGACCAATACATAAACGGATGGCGGCGGCCCCATTTGGAGCGCCAATTATCGGACACATAGCCGATGAGCGGGTCGGTGACAGCATCGACAATAATCGCCACGGTCAGCGCCAGACTGGCCAGCACCGGCGATAGACCCAGCACTTGCGAATAGAAAATCAGCAGGAAATAGCTAAAACCATTATCTTTAATGCCGTAAGGCGCAGCCCCCAAGCCGTAATAAAACTTGATGCTATTGTCTAATTTAAAGCTACTCATGCAAAACTCCTGCGCCAGCATTGACCATACGGCGCGCTATTGCAAATACTCACATGCCGCCTAAACTGGAAGAAAGTTTTGGGGAGGGGTTATGGCCAATATCGGATTGTTGGCTGGTTTGGCATTGTTGATTTTTCTCGCACTGCGCGGGGTCAATATTTTCTTTGCATCATTGTTGAGTGGATTGGTGGTCGCGTTGACCAATGGCCTGCCGGTGCACGAGGCTTTTGGCGAACATTATGCCACTGGCCCGCTTGGTACTTTCAGTTTTGCCGGGCGTTTCTTTTTACTGTTTATCGCCGGTGCCATATTCGGACGCATTATGGGCGAGAGCAAAGCCGCAACATCAATCGCATTAGCGCTGGTTGAGCGCATGGGTGCGCACCGCGCTTTGCTGATTACTGTGCTCTCTTGCGCGGCGTTGACCTATGGTGGCGTGGTTGTGTTTGTCGTTATCTTCGCCATGTATCCGCTCGGCCTCAGCCTGTTAAAGGAAGCCGATATTCCAAAACGCCTTTTCTGCGCGGCGCTGGCTTTGGGTGCCGCCACTTTTACCCTGACCGCCCTACCCGGCACACCATCGATTCAAAACGTCATCCCATCAGTCGCACTAGGCACTGACTTATTCGCGGCGCCGCTTCTGGGTCTGATTGGCGGTGCTATCATGTTCGTCCTCGGCATGGTCTATCTCGAGCGTGAGCGCTTGAAAGCGCAAGCTGCGGGCGAAGGGTTCGAACCGGGCCCGCGTGACAAGGTCGAGAATATTGTCGCCTCGCCCGATATGCCGGATTGGCGCATTTCGCTGCTGCCATTGGTGCTGGTGCTCAGCACGATTTTATTGCCGCGGCTTTTGCAAATCATGTGGCTGGCACCTGAGACAGGCATGTTGGCGCAGGTTATTACCTTTGCCGGTCAGCAGCCTATTTTCTGGCCCAGCCTATCGCTTATCCTCGGTAGCCTTCTAGCCTATGCATTGTTCCCTAATTTGCGCGGCCGCGCATTGCAGGTGTTTGGCGAAGGCACAAATGACGCAGTGATGCCGCTTCTGAATACGGCGGCGGTCATCGGTTTTGGCGGCATTGTGGTGCAGACCATCGGCTTTCAAGATTTCTCGTCGACCATGCTCAATTCCGGCCTGCCGCCCAAGCTGTCGGCTTTCGCGTCTATTTCCTTAGTGTCGGCAATCACCGGTTCGGCTTCGGGCGGTTTGCAGATTTTCATGGCGACCATGGCCGAGAGCTATATCGCTATGGGTATTCCGGTTGAGGAACTGCACCGTATCGTTGCAATGGCCAGTGGCGGCTTTGACACCCTGCCCCATTGCGGCGGGGTTATTGCCATGTTGACCATCACCCAGCTGACGCATAAGCAAGCGTATAAAGATGTCGGCATTATAACCGTGGTCTTTCCGGTGATCGCGACACTCGTCGTGTTGGCAATCAGCACCGTCATTTAGGAGAATAATATGGCTGACCAATTAGGCGACGCGCTGGCTCAAGGCGACTTGCAATCATTTTCCGATACGGTCAATTTCGCCCGTCATATCGGCATTCAATTGATCAAGGCTGAGAAAGACTGGGTCTCGCGCACCCATGTTCAAATCGTCGACAGTTTCATTTTCGCAATAGGACGCGCAAAAGGTTCAAGAACAAAAATCGACCAGATCATTGATGATTATAGTGAAGTCATCGTCAACTATCTCGCACCCTATATGCCGGCGGATGACGCATAGGCTAGGCGCTGTTTTTGCAAGGCTTCGCCAGCATGGGCATAGCTTATAATGCGTTCGGTTGGTACGGCTTTTGACGCGCCTTGGGGCGTTTCGCCCGCACGTCACTCGCGTTTAGCCAAGCAGCAATATTTTTGTGGTGAAAACTTAAACTTCCCTGCCTAGCGTTTGTGAGCGCAATCCGCGTCTTTATAAATTTGAGGGTTAGTAAAATGATTTTTGCATCAAATAGTTTCGCAGCTCAGCCGGGTCACGCCGACGAGTTCACCGGCCAAATGGCCAGCATGCTGGGTGTCATGCTCGAGCACGATGTGCAGGCGGGCATTAAAGTTTCCGTATCGGGTACCCACACAACCGAGGTGTTTATCAATAGCGTGTTTCCGGACATGAAAGCTTATGCGGCGGCCACGGCCAATATGCGCCAATCGGCCAAATGGGTTGAGGTTTATATGTCTATCGGTAACAGCGCCGCCACCGTTCCGCTCGACAGCATGGTGGCCGAAGTACTACCCGGCTTTGACGATGCGCCGTCGCTTTCTGAAGGCGTCATCATGCTCAATATGTGGCGCGCCCTGCCCGGTCGTCTGGCCGACTTGAAAGGCGGCATGGCGATTGCCAAGGAAATGCATATGCAACACGGTGCTAGCGCCGTGCGCGCCTATCAGGTCTATGGGGGCCGCTACAATGGCTGCTTTGGCTATAATGTTTCCTTCGCTGATATGGCAGCGATGGGGTCGTGGTGGGATTCAGCGCGCGACGATAATGAGAAATTCTTTGATGAAGCGGGCAAAAACCCTTCGGCTGAGATTCAGGCGCAAGTCATTCTCGACAATCCGGCGGTCATCGGTAAGTAGACAGTCAAATTAACCATAGGACTCGTGGCCTGCGCCGCGGGCCCTTATGCTTTTGGCCACCATTTCGCAATGGTAAAAAGCTGAAAGCAAATATCAATACTTATATGATGAATGGTG
The DNA here is from genome assembly GCA_016779015.1 of PS1 clade bacterium. Lineage (GTDB taxonomy): Bacteria > Pseudomonadota > Alphaproteobacteria > RS24 > RS24 > UBA8337. Next base: position 16,092 of record JADHOK010000019.1, read on the forward strand.
AGCCCGGAAGGATTCGAACCTTCGACCCACTGATTAAAAGTCAGTTGCTCTACCACCTGAGCTACGGGCCCACTAGGCAGCTTATGTAGCCCCTCCGACGATTCATCGCAACACCCAATTTGTCGCAAGTTTTGCCTTAACGCCCAAAGCCAGCGCGCCAA
>JADHOK010000020.1 GCA_016779015.1 PS1 clade bacterium
TTCTAAGGGGGCCAGCGCAAGGCGCACTAAATCTCGCTGTCGCTCGATAAGTGCTTTTAGCGTCGGCCACCTGTCCATCCGAACTCATTCGTGCCCCGTGTAGTTAGCGGGAAAACCCGCCCAGTTCAAGCGTCTCGCCCCTTGACCGATGCGGCTTGTCTGCCTAGCCTTTTTTGAAAAAGGGAGAGAGCCCATGCGCATCAGACAAATCGTCCTCGCCGCCGACCAACTGGCCCCAACGCTCGACACGTTGGGCCAAGTGCTGAACGGGCCGGTGGTGTTTCGCGACCCCGGCGTCGCCGAGTTTGGGCTGGAAAACGGCTTGTTTGTCTCGGGCGGCGATTTTATCGAAGTCGTCAGCCCGCTCAAAGGCCAAAACGACACCGCCGCCGGACGCCATATCGCACGGCGCGGCGACAGCTTCTATATGATGATTTTCCAATGCGCCGATGCGCGCCCGACCATTGACCGCTTGGCCGAAAAAGGCCTGCGTCCGGTTTGGGCCTATGACAAAGACGCGCTGGTGGCGACGCATTTCCACCCGCACGATTTTGGCCCGGCCATTGTCTCCATCGACTCCATGCCGCCTTCTGGTGGTGATGATGATGATTGGCGCGCGCCCAACGCGCATTGGTTCTGGGCGCGCTGGCCCGATGCGGCGCAGCCGAAAGCGGAAGAAACACCGAGCGGCAGTGTGGCGGCGCTGGAGTTGCGCGCGCCCAACGCCGACCAATTGGCGCAAAACTGGGCCGAAAACTTGCAGCTTGCGTTTAAAGGCAACCGCCTTCAGTTCGATGGCGCGCATATCGATTTCGTCCAAGAAACCGGCTATGACCCGTATATCGCCGCCGTCACCTTGCGCGCCGGCACGGATACACCCGCCGCCATACTGGCGCGCGCCAAAGCGGCCGGCCTCGAAACCACCACGACGAGCTTCAACTTTTGCAATGTGGAATGGCGGCTGGGCGTCTAGTCATCCATCTTCAGGGCTTGGATGAACGCGTCTTGCGGGATATCGACCTTGCCGAATTGCCGCATTTTCTTTTTGCCTTCTTTTTGTTTGTCCAACAGCTTGCGTTTACGCGTGGCGTCACCGCCATAGCATTTCGCCGTCACGTCTTTTCTAAGCGCCGCAATGGTTTCGCGCGCGATGATTTTGCCACCCAAAGCCGCTTGAATGGGGATTTTGAAAAGATGGCGCGGGATAAGCCCTTTCAACCGCTCGCACATGGCGCGGCCGCGCGCCTCGGCATTGTCGCGGTGGACAATGGTCGATAGCGCATCGACCGGCTCGGCATTGACCAATATCGACATTTTCACCAAATCGCCGGTGCGATAATCGGCCATTTGATAATCAAAGCTGGCATAGCCGCGCGTCACGCTTTTCAGCCGGTCGTAAAAATCGAACACCACTTCATTGAGCGGCAGTTCATATTCCAGCATGGCGCGCGAACCGGCGTAAGACAGATTAATCTGTCGCCCGCGCCGGTCTTCGCACAGCTTCAGCACAGCGCCCATATATTCATCGGGCACCAAAATCGAGGCGCGAATCCACGGCTCGTCAATATGGTCAATCTTGACGATATCGGGCATATCGGCCGGATTGTGCAGCTCCTGCATTTCGCCATCGTTCATATGCAATTGATAGACCACGCTGGGCGCGGTGGTGATGAGGTCGATATCGAACTCGCGCTCAATGCGCTCGCGAATAATCTCCAGATGCAGCAGCCCCAAAAAGCCGCAGCGGAACCCGAAACCCAAAGCAGCCGAGGTCTCCATCTCAAAGTCAAAGCTTGCATCATTGAGCCGCAGCTTGGCCATGGCCTCGCGAAGGTCTTCAAATTGCGAACTGTCGGTCGGAAAAAGACCACAAAACACCACCGGTTGCGCCGGTTTGAAGCCTTCCAGCATATCGGTGCAGGGTTTTTTATCCTCGGTCACCGTGTCGCCGACGCGGGTGTCGGCCACCTCTTTAATGGCCGCCGTGAAATAACCGATTTCGCCGGCACTCAGCGCGTCCACCGTGTCGCGCTTGGGGCGGAAGACGCCGACTTGGTCCACCGGATGCGTCGCCCCGGTCGACATCATGCGAATTTTCATGCCTTTTTTCAGCGTGCCGTCAATCACCCGCACCAGCACCACAACCCCCAAATAGGCGTCGTACCAGCTATCGACCAGCATGGCTTTCAAGGGCGCTTGCGCGTCGCCTTCGGGCGGCGGCAATTGCGTCACAATGGCTTCCAGCACCTCATTAATGCCAAGACCGGTCTTGGCCGAAATATCGACGCTTTGCGCCGTATCCAGCCCGATGACATCCTCGATCTGGGTCTTGACCCGCTCCGGCTCGGCGGCCGGCAGGTCAACCTTATTCAGCACCGGCACAATTTCGTGATCGACATCGATCGCCTGATAGACATTAGCCAGCGTCTGCGCCTCGACGCCTTGGCTGGCATCGACCACCAGCAGCGAACCTTCGCATGCGGCCAGCGAGCGGCTCACCTCATAGGCGAAATCGACATGCCCCGGCGTGTCAATGAGGTTGAGCTGATAGGTCTCGCCATTGGCGGCTTGATAATCCAGCCGCACGGTCTGCGCTTTAATGGTGATACCGCGCTCGCGCTCGATATCCATATTGTCCAGCACTTGCTCGGACATTTCGCGCTCGCTCAAGCCGCCGGTCAGCTGAATCAGCCGGTCGGCCAGCGTCGACTTGCCGTGGTCGATATGGGCAATAATCGAAAAATTGCGAATATGGTCTTTGCGCGTTGTGCTCATGAGAAGCGATATAGCACCGCGCGCGCGCATCTCCAATGCGTCAATTATGCCAATATTTGGTTAGCCGCGAAGCTTGCCGCCGGTGGCTTTTTCGACATTGGCCGTCACATTTTCGGCCACTGCCTCGATCTCGGCATCGGTCAGGGTTTTGTCGCGCGGTTGCAAGGTCACTTCCAGCGCGACGGATTTCATACCGTCGGGCAGGTTGCCGCCCGCAAACACATCAAACACGCGCACTTGGCTGATAAGCTTTTTATCGGCCGCTTGCGCAGCGCGCACCATATCGGCGGCTTTGGTGTCGCCCGCCACCTCGAAAGCGAAATCGCGCGACAGGCTTTGCAAGTTAGACAACGCCAAAGCGGCGCGCGCAATGGCGCTATTGTCTTTCGGTGCCGGCACAGCGTCGGGCCAAACCTCGAAAGCCGCCGCCGCCACATCAATATCAAATTGCTTGAGCAGCGCCGGATGCAACTCGCCAAACACCGCCATTGGCTCGCGCGGGTTGCGCGCCAATACGCCGGACCGCCCGGGGTGATACCAATCAATACCGCTATCTTCGGGGATCGGTAGCACTTGCAGACCATCCGTGGCCACGCCGCACGCCGCCAAAGCTGCCTCGGCATCGGCGCGCGCTTGATAAGCGTCAACGTTGTGCGCTGCGCCGCGCCAGTTTTTGGGAGCCGCCAAACCGGCGCGTAGACCGGCCGCTGCGAAACGCTGCGCCCCCGGCGTCGCGGCTTTAAACTCATGGCCCAGCTCGAACAGATTAATGCTCTGCGCGCCACGGTCGCGATTGCGCGCCGCCGCCGCCATCAGCCCGGGCAGTAGCGAGGGGCGCATATGGCTCAATTCAGACGATATCGGATTGGCCAATTGCAGGCCTTCGGCGACGTGAAACGCTTTGGCTTGCGCGGCCGAGATGAACGACCAAGTGACGGCCTCGATAAGACCGCGCGCTGCCAAGGCGCGGCGCATCAGAGCGGCCCGACGTTGGGCCAAGGTCAGGGTCGGCTTGGCAACACCATCGCGCTGCGGCAGCGGCGTCGCCGGCACTTCATCCAGACCATGGATGCGGACAATCTCTTCAACAATATCAGCGCCATTGGTATCGGCATCGATATCAGGCCGCCAACTCGGCACAGAGATGCGCCAGCTTTTGCCGGTCGTGACGCCAAATCCCAATTTTTCCAGCACCGCCTGCATCTCGCTCTCGGCAATGTCCAGACCCGTCAATTGCTGCACCCGCGCCGGCGCAAAAGAAACTATTTTATCGCTCTCGGGCACTGCCCCACCGATTTGCGGTGCGTGCACCGTGCCGCCGCAAATTTCGACAATCATCTGCACAGCAAGATTGAGACCGCTTTCGACCGAGGCCGGGTCAACGCCGCGCTCAAACCGATAGCGCGCATCGCTCTCAATATTGTGATGACGCCCCGACAGGGCAATCGATACGGGGTCGAACCAAGCGCTTTCGACCAGCACATTTTTGGTCTCCAGCGTCGAGCCGGAGGCCAGACCGCCCATAATGCCGCCCAGTCCCAATACGCCTTTATCATCGGCAATCACACAATCGTTCGGCGTCAGCTCGTAAGTCGCATCATCCAGCGCGACGAAACTTTCGCCTTTTTCGGCGGCGCGCGCGCGCACCGTGCCGCTCAGCTTATCGGCGTCATAAACGTGCAAAGGGCGACCGCGGTCATAGGAAATATAATTGGTGATATCGACCAGCGCATTGATGGGGTTGAGGCCAATGGCTTTCAGCCGCGCCTGCAACCATGCCGGGCTTGGCGCATTGGTGACGCCTTCAATATAGCAACCGGCAAATACCGGACAGGCATCGCTGTCGACCGCGATTGCCGGCCCGGCTTTTTTATCGGCTTTAATCGGTGCCGCTTTATCATCTTTCAACGTGCCCAGACCGCTGGCCGCGAGGTCGCGCGCAATGCCGCGCACGCCCAGACAATCGGGGCGATTGGGGGTGATGCCGATTTCGATCATCGGGTCGGCGAGACCCAGCGCTTCAGCCGCCGGTGTGCCGATTTTGGGCGCGTCTTGCAATTCGATAATGCCGTCATGGTCATCGCTCAGTCCCAGCTCAGCGCCCGAACACATCATGCCATTGCTCGTCACGCCGCGGATTTTGGCTTTGCCCAGCACCATGCCATTGGACGGAATAACCGCGCCTTGTTGCGCCAATATGCCGATGAGACCGGCACGCGCATTCGGCGCGCCGCAGACCAGCTTTTGCTCGCCGCCGCCGCTTTTGACGGTGCAAATTTGCAGCCGGTCAGCTTCGGGATGCGGTTCGGTGGCAATGATTTCCGCCACTTCGAAATTGGCAAAAGTCTCAGCCGGATCGCTCAGCGCTTCGACCTCAAGACCGATAAGCGTCAACCGCTCGACAATTTCCTCGAGCGCGGCTTCGGTGTCGAGATGGTCGTGCAACCAGGAGAGGGTAAATTTCATCGTGCCTCTCCTATTGGCCTGTACCGGGTTTGCCGGCCAGAGATTTATTCGACAAACCACCGGCCAGCCCCGGCACGTCGATCGGCAAGAAGCCGTAATGTTTCAGCCAGCGCAAATCGGCCTCGAAGAAAGCCCGCAAATCGGGCGCGCCATATTTCAACATGGCCAATCGATCAATGCCCATACCGAAAGCGAAACCCTGATATTTGTCAGCGTCGATGCAGGCATGGCGCAGCACATGCGGATTGACCATGCCCGAGCCGCCAATCTCCATCCAATCATCGCCCTCGCCGACAATCAGCCGGTCGCCATCGCGGCGGCACGGCATATCGATTTCCATGCTCGGCTCGGTGAACGGGAAATAGCTGGGGCGGAAGCGGATGGAAATATCCGAAACTTCAAAAAACGCCGCCAAAAACGCTTCCAGCGTATATTTCAAATGCCCCATATGGGTCGTCTCATCGACCACCAGCCCTTCGACCTGATGAAACATCGGTGTATGCGTCTGGTCGCTATCGCACCGATATGTGCGCCCCGGCGCGATGAAGCGGAAAGGCGGGCCGCTATTGTCTGCTTGGCCGTTTTGCATTGTGCGCACTTGTACCGGCGAGGTATGAGTGCGCAACAGCAGCGCTTCCCCGTCTTCCTCGGCATTCAGATAAAACGTATCGTGCATTTGGCGCGCCGGATGCGCCTCGGGGATATTGAGCGCGGTGAAATTATAAAAGCCGCTTTCAATATCCGGCCCTTCGGCGACATCGAAGCCCATATCAGCGAAAATCGCCGCTATTTCTTCCATCACCTGACTGACCGGATGGATGCGGCCTTCAAATTGCGGGTCGGTCGCGACCGGCAGGGTCATATCCAGCGTCTCTTCGGCAAGGCGGGCGTTCAACGCCGCCGCATCGATGGTGGTTTTCTTCTCAGCAATCGCCTCGCTCACCGCATCGCGCAGCGCATTGAATAGCGGGCCATTGGTTTGGCGTTCTTCGGCGCTCATGCCGCCCAGCGTTTTCAACAGCGCCGAGACCGTGCCTTTTTTACCGAGCGCGCCGACGCGCACCGCCTCCAACGCCGCAGCGTCCTCAGCCGCCGCAATGGCAGCCAGAATATCGGTTTTCAGTTTGTCGGCCTCGGCACTCATTATGTGTCACGCTCGCTAATTAAAAAAAACCCGCCCGCACCGTTTCAGGCATGGCGCTTTTACAGCACACCTGATGAGGATGCGAGCGGGGAATATGTTGCAGGGGTGCGTTGACCCCGTCAATCGGTTTTGCCTAGTTGAGGGCGGCGCGGGCTTGGCCCACCAGCGCTTCAAAAGCGGCCGGTTCGTGCACTGCCAAATCGGCCAGCACTTTGCGGTCAACCTCAATTCCGGCTTTTCCCAGCCCGTTGATAAACTGACCATAGGCCAGCCCATGGGCGCGGGAAGCCGCATTGATGCGCTGGATCCACAAAGCGCGGAAATTGCGCTTTCTGGCCTTGCGATCACGATAGGCATATTGTCCGGCTTTGGTTACCGCCTGCTTGGCCACCCGAATGGTGTTTTTGCGGCGGCCATAATAACCCTTGGCCTTGGAAAGAACTTTTTTATGGCGTGCATGGGAAGTCACGCCGCGTTTCACACGAGACATATCTTCTCCTCCTTAACCGTTGGGCAGGAATTTGCGCACGGATTTCGCATCCTGCGGCGACAATATGGTGGTGCCGCGTTGGTTGCGAATCTGCTTGTTTGTGCGCTTGATCATGCCATGGCGTTTGCCTGCTTGACCTGCGCGCACCTTACCGGATGCCGTCAGCTTAAAGCGCTTTTTGGCCCCTGATTTGGTCTTCATTTTGGGCATTTCGTCTTCCTTTCAAAAGCCGGTTTTGCCCAAATTGCGGGCCAAATCCGGTAGGCTCGTCAACGACCGCCTTGGCAGCCCTTATCGGCCAGCCGGTCGGCTCGAAAACGCCTATGCGCCCCGAGCAGCCGGTGTTATACGCGATAAGCGGCAAAATGCAAGCCTTGGCGTAGCGGATTTGGAAGGAATGGGGATTTGGCGAAATCGTTGAATATCGCGCATCGCGGCGGCGCCGATTTATGGCCGGAGAACACGCTTGGGGCGTTCAAGCGCGCCATAGAGCTGGGCGTCGATGGTATTGAGCTCGACCTACAATTGAGCGCTGACGGGCATTTGGTCATCCACCATGATGGTCGCCTGAAAGCCGAGGCGACACAGCTCAATGGCGCATTTTTAGAAAAACCGACCCCGCGCATTGGCGCGCTTGGCCTTAAAGACCTGCAAACTTATGATGTCGGCCATTTAAAAGCCGGCTCACCTTATGCGCAAAAACGCGCCGCGCGGCTGCAAGAGGCGGCAGCAATCCCGACACTGGCGGCATTTGACGCGATGATTGCCGAAACCGATGCCGATTTTCGCGCCTATAGCGAACTTAAAACCGATATGGTCGATGCCGATCAAGCCGAGACGCTGGCCGCCGCTTATATCGCGGCGCTCGACAACTCCCCGGCGGCGGCGCGCCATATTGTGGTGTCGTTTGACTGGCGCACCATCAACGCCGTGCGCCAAGCGTTTCCCGATATGCCGCACGCCTATACCACGTCGCGCTTTAGCGATACCGACCCTAAGCTGGCCGACGCCGACAAACCGGACAGTCTGGGGGCGCGTCTGCGCGCCGCTTCGCGCGATGGCGCGGCTTTTTGGGGTGGCATGGATTGGCGCGATATGGACGGGCAAAGCCATGGCGAGCGCGTTTTACGTGCCATTGCGGCCGGTGGCGGCAAAGGCTGGTTCGCCGACCGGCACGACATCACGCCGGAAAATATGGCGCTGGCGCGTGAATTGGGTCTTAGCGTATCGGCTTGGACGGTGAATGAGGCAGCCGAGATGCGCCGCCTCGCCGCGCTGGGCGTCGAGGCCATCATCACCGATAGGCCGGATATTCTAAAAAAGCTGTGAGGCTTATTTAGGAGCCAAGACCATAATCATCTGGCGGCCTTCCATTTTCGGCATCGCCTCGACTTTGGACAATTCACCGACATCATCGCGCACCCGGTTCAGCACATCCATGCCGAGCTCTTGGTGCGCCATTTCGCGGCCGCGAAAACGCATGGTGACTTTCACCTTGTCGCCGCCTTCGAGGAATTTCACCACATTGCGCATCTTCACGTCATAATCATGCGTGTCGATATTGGGGCGCATTTTAATCTCTTTCACGTCAACGGTTTTTTGACGTTTGCGCGCCTCGCTGGCTTTTTTCTGTTCTTGATATTTGAGCTTGCCATAGTCGAGTATTTTACAAACCGGCGGGTCGGCATTGGGTGATACTTCAACCAAATCGAGCCCTTCTTCTTCTGCCATGGCCAGTGCCGAATCCGTGTCGACCGTGCCCATTTTTTCTCCCGCGGCACCGATAAGCAAAACTTTCGGTGAGGTAATCATACGATTGACGCGCGGGCCCTGCTGTCGCGGAGGCTGCGCGGCGTGTGGTCTACGTGCTATGGCTTCGCTCCTTTAATAATTGCCATTAGGGCCCTAAAGCGCCCGTAGAGGTAGGTTTAGGCGCAAATGCGGCGCTGTCAACCGACAATCGGTTAGCGGTCTTGCGGGGCGGGCTTTGTGAGATGCCAAGGCGGGCGCGGCCGGACCAAATATTTAAGCCAACGCGGCTGTGCGCGCGGTTGGTAAACTGCATCAAAACGCCGCCATGCAATGCGCCGCAGCAATGCCATAAAGCCGCGCGCACCAAGCGGTGCATAAACCCATATTTCATCGGCGCGCAGCGTCTCGGTTTTAACGAGGGTGGCATTGTCCTCATCGACCAATATGGTCAGCGAAGCGGCTTCGGGATAAAGCGCGTCAATGGCCAAGCGCAGCTCGGCCGCCGAGAGACCCAGCGCCACCAGCAACACACCACCCGGCTCCCTAACGGGACGGGTCACGCCAGCAATTCCTGATAAACCTGCAAAGTGCGATTGCACATGGCGGTGCGGGTATAATTTTCCAGCACATTAGCGCGGCCGTTTTCGCCCATCTCAAACAGCGTCGCAGCGGGCATGGCCAACGCCGCTTCAAGCGCTTCAGCCAGCGCATCGACCGCGCCCATTTCGGCCAGCCAACCGGTGCCGCCTTCGCCGGCCGGTTTGGCAATCACGGTTTCACGAAAGCCACCGGCATCGGAGGCGATGACCGGCAGAGCCGCCGCTTGCGCCTCGATAATGGTGCGGCCAAACGGTTCGGGACGCGCGCTCGGCACAACGGCCAAATTGGCCGCTGCATAAGCGGCGGGCATATCGGTTTCCAATCCGGCCAGCACCAAGCGGTCGCCGAGACCGATACTATGAGCCAGCGCCTTCAAGTCGCCGACATACTCATCGCGGCCTTGCGCGCTGCCGACCAGCACCAGATACGGCGCAATATCACCGGCCACTCGACCCAGCGCTTCGACCAGCAAATCTTGACCTTTAAACGGCGTCACCCGGGCCGGACAAATAATCACAAAAGCGTCTTCGGGCACCCCCCATTGCGCTCGTTTGGCGGCGCGGTCGGCGGGCGTAAACCGCACGCCGTTCAGCGCATCGACATCGCAGCCGCGCGGCACCACCCTTATTTTATCGCGCACATGCGGATAGACGCTGGCAATCTGCTGCGCCGTGAAATGTGAATTGGCAATCGCCACCGCGCCACGCACCAGCACCGAATTGTAAAACACTTTGGCGCGCGGCTTTTGATGCACACTCGAATGATAAGTTGTCATGAAAGGCACTTTGGCCAGCCGACCGGCCCGCAAGCCCGACCAGCCGGGGGCGCGCGAGCGCGTATGAATAAGGTCAACCCCCTCGCGCTTCACCAAATCGGCCAATAGGCGACCATTGCGCCAGACGGTGACGGGGTTTTTTGACGCCACCGGCAGGTGCACAATCTCACCGCCCGCCGCCTTTATCGGTGCCTCCAAGGACCCGCCCTCACTGGCCACCAAAGCGCGGCCTCCGGCTTTGACGATGGCTTGCGCCATTTCCATGGTGGTTATTTCCGCGCCGCCGGTTTCCAGCTCCGGCACCACTTGCAAAATCGTGCGCCCGGTCAGATTGACCGCGTCGGTTGACGGCATTTGAAAGCGGTTCGACATGCGCTTCATCCTTTGGCATTATCTGTTCCACGAGTATTAAAGCCATTTGCCCCATTTCCCAAATCCGGACCCGCCTGAGACATGATGAAATTTCTTGACCGCCCCGACACCAACTTAGGCCCACAAAAACTTGCCTATGACCAGCAATCCGGACAAGGCTGCGGCGTGGTGTTTTGCGGCGGCTTTCGCTCCGATATGAGCGGCACCAAAGCAACCGCACTGGCCGATTGGGCAAAAGCCAATAACCGCCCTTTTACGCGCTTTGACTATTTCGGCCATGGCGCGTCATCGGGCGATTTTACCGATGGCACAATGAGCCATTGGCGCGGCGACATTCCGAGCATTCTCGATAATTTATGCGATGACCGCCAAGTGCTGGTCGGCTCCAGCTTTGGCGGCTGGTTGTCGTTAATGGCGACGCTCGACCGACCAGAAAAAGTCGCCGCTCTGGTGCTCATCGCGCCCGCCATTGATATGACCGAGCGCCTGATGTGGGCGCGGTTTTCAGACAAAGCGCGCGCCAAGCTGATGGATGAGGGGTTGATTTACGACCCGTCGCAATATGACCCTGGGGGCTATCCCATCACCAGAGCGCTGATCGAAGACGGGCGCACGCATCTCATGCTCGACAGCCCCATCGATATCAATGTGCCGGTGCGTATTCTGCACGGCCAACAAGACGACGCCGTGCCGTGGCAGCTCTCGCTTGAGCTGAGTGACCAATTGGCGACACCGGATGTCGAATTGCACCTGATGAAAAACGGCGACCACCGCCTATCGGAGCCGCATGAGATAGCCCGCCTTATCGAGCTTATCGAGGCGCTTGACGTTTGACGCTTAAAACGCGCCGCTCTCATAAAGCGCCGTCAGCCCTTCGCGATAAGTCGGGTAGACAAGGCTGACGCCGAGCTCTTGTTTGATGCGCTGGTTTTTGATGCGTTTGTTTTCGCCGTAAAAACTGCGCGCCATCTCCGACAGCTCAGCCTCCTCAAAAGCGATACACGGCGGCGCTTCGACCCCCATTAACGCGGCCGCAAAAGCCACCACATCTTGCGGCGGCGCTGCCTCATCATCGCACACGCTATAAGCGCGCCCCGCATTGGGTGCCGCCATAGAAGCGCGCAGGATTTGCGCAATATCATCGACATGGATGCGCGAAAATACTTGCTCCGGCTTGTCGATGCGCCGCGCCGTACCGGCTTTTAGCGAAGCCAGTTGATTGCGCCCCGGCCCATAAATTCCGGCCAGGCGAAAATAATGCAGCGGCAGGTCATGCGCGGCGGCCAAAGCCCCCCAAGCGCCCTCCGCATCGACACGACGTTGGCCGCGCGCCGATAGCGGCCCGGGCGGTGTCTCCTCATCAATCCACGCGCCGCCATGGTCGCCATAGACACCGGCGGTGGACAAATAACCGAGCCATTTCAACTGCCCGGCGCGCGCCGCCAAAGCGTCTTCGAGCAGTGGCAGTGCCGGATCGCCATGCGCGCTCGGCGCGGCCGATAGAAGAATATGGTCGATACCCTCAAGCGCGCCCGCCGCGAGCGGCGTGCCATCGAGCCGCAACGGTTCAATGCCTTGGGCTTTAAGCGCCGCGCCTTTGGCGGCATCGCGACAGGTTGCTTTCAGCGGCCAGCCGGCGGCGGTCAACGCCGGTGCCAGATGCGCCGCGCAAAACCCAAAGCCGAAAAAAAGCATGCCTTTCGCCATATCCCCTCACGCCCCCCTATCAATTGCGTTCAGCTCTTCTGCTACGAGCGCGCTATCATCGCCGCGAAGTTGCGGGCGCATTTTCTCAAGCTCGTACGGCGCGATTTGCGCCAGCGCCCATACCGCACTGGCGCGCACCGCTTCGGCGTCGTCGTGCAGCCGCGCTTTCACCGCCTCAATATGCGCTTGTGTCGGCGCTCGCATATTACCCAGCGCGACCAGCACATTGCGGATGAAACTGTCGCGGCCGGTGCGCTTTATCGGCGTGTCTTTAAAAAAGTCGCGAAACGCCGCATCATCGAGGCGACTTAAAGCGATAAGATCGGGTCGGTCATAGGCCTCTTGCAGGGCCAGCTTGGTGTCGGCCGCGACTTGCGCAAATTTATTCCACGGGCATACCGCCAGACAATCATCGCAGCCATAAATATGATTGCCCATGAGCGGCCGCAAAGCGCGCTCGATCATCCCTTTATGCTCAATCGTCAAATAGGAAATGCAGCGCCGCGCATCGATTTTGTAAGGTGCTGGAAAAGCATTGGTCGGGCACACATCGAGACACGCCGTGCAAGCACCGCAATGGTCATGCTCGGCCTCATCGGCGGGCAGTTCGATATCGGTGAACACCGAGCCTAAGAACAACCAAGAGCCGAAATCGCGCGACACTAAATTGGTGTGCTTGCCCTGCCAGCCAAGTCCGGCGCGCATGGCCAACGGCTTTTCCATTACCGGCGCTGTATCGACAAACACTTTCACCTGCGCGCCCGATTGCGCGACCAGCCAGCGCGCCAGCGCTTTCAATTTCTTTTTGATGACATCGTGATAATCGCGCCGTTGCGCATAGACCGAGATGACGCCTTTATCATCTTCTTCGAGCGCGGCCAAAGGGTCGCTCTCAGGCCCGTAATTGACCCCCAGCATGATGACGCTTTTGGCTTCGCCCCACAGCGCCGTGGGCGCGGCGCGCGCCTCCATGCGGGTTTCCATCCAGCTCATTTGCCCGTGATGCCCGGCTTCGACAAAAGCCCGCAGGCCTTCCGCATTGGTTGCAGCAGCCGTGGCGGCGGCGGCGCTATCGGCGCTGACAAAGCGACACAAATCAAAACCCTGCGCGGCCGCTTCAGCGATGATATTTTCTTTTAAAGTGTCGCTCGCGGCCAAGCTCAAAAATCCAAATCGGCGTAATAGGGCGGCGGGCGCATGCCGGCGACATGGTCGGCCAAGAGCGGCCGAAAAGACGGGCGCGATTTAATCCGCGCATACCAGTCGCGCGCCACCGGCCATAATTTCCACGGCACATCGCCGGTATAATCGAGACACGAAAAATGCGCCGCGGCGGTGAAATCGGCCAAGCTCAATTGACCGCCGGCCAGCCAGTCGCGGGTCTGCAGCAAATAGGTCAGATATTCCAAATGCAGTTCCAGATTGTGCAGGCCGACCCGCACGGTCGCCATATCGGGGCCGCCGCCGCCATCATCGGCCCCCATGAAGCGGCGGTCGATTTTTTCATAGGTGATGAGCTTGCCGACCTCGGCGTAAAACTTATCATCGAACCAAGCCGATAGGCGGCGCACCTCGGCGCGCGCCAAACCGGAGGTCGGCAAAAGCGGCGTCGCTCCGCCTTTTTCTTCCAGCCATTCGGCAATCGCATAATGGCCCGACACTGTGCCCGCCTCGCCGACCAGTACCGGCACTTCGCCGGATGGGTTGAGCATTAAAAAATCGAGCCGCCGTTCCCATGGTCGCTCCTCGACATATTCGACGGCAAATTTTTTCTCAGCCAGAATGAGGCGGATTTTGCGCGAGAACGGACAGATTGGTTGATGGAAAAGCGTTGCCATGAATTGAAATTACTGCGTTTCGGGGAACAGGAGCAAGCGAAACCAGCTTGCTGATAAGCCGCGGCGCAGGCTAATTTGGCACATGGCTTTTGACCAATTGCTTATCCTCGCCGCCATTCAGGGCATTACCGAGTTCATTCCGGTCTCCTCATCCGGTCATTTGGTGCTGGCGCATGCGCTCTCTGGGGCGGAAGACGGCGAGACGCTATCGCGCGCCGTGCTTGATGTGGCGCTGCACTTGGGCACATTGTTGGCGGTGATGGTGTATTTCCGCCGCGATGTCGGCGAACTGGCCTTGGGCGCGCTGAATGTGCTGCGCCATAAAAAAGGCCCGGCGCGCGATGCCGCGCTCAATATGACCATCGCCACAGTGCCGGTGTTGCTCGCCGCAGTGGTGCTTTTGAGCCTTGGTCTGTTGGAGGCGTTGCGCAGCCCGGCCGTGGTGGCTTGGGCCAGCATTATTTTTGCCATACCGCTTTATCTCGCCGACCGTTATGGCGCGACCGATAAAACCGCCGCGCATATGACGCCGCGTCCGGCTGTGCTTTTGGGATTGGCGCAAATGCTGGCGCTTATTCCGGGTGCCAGCCGCGCCGGGGTGACGATTATGGCGGGCCGCGCGCTTGGCTTTTCGCGCGAGGCGGCGGCGCGCTATTCCATGGCCATGGCCATGCCGGTGATATTGGCGTTTGCCCTTTTCGGGCTTGGCGAGTTGATCGCCGAGAACAATATGGCGGGCCTGGGCACGGCGCTTATCGGCGCGGCGCTGGCAGCGTTGTTTGCTTTCGCGACGATTGATGGGTTTTTGAAAATGACGCGGCGGCTGTCGCTGCTGCCATTTGTGCTTTATCGCATCGGCCTCGGGCTGGCGATATTGGCAATTATCTAGGCGGGGGGCTTTAAGCGGGCTTTTTGCCGTGCGGGCGATAGCGCGCCAAATAATCGAGCTGGCCGGCAATCGGCTTGGCGTCAATGCCCAACGCCGCCAAATCCCTATCGGCAAAATCTGCGCCGACAATATTATCGCTTTTCAGCAGAATAATTTGGTCGGGTGTCAACAGCGGTTGCATGCCGATAAAGGTCGAGAATTGCGCCACTGAAGCAATCAAAGCGGCGGCAAAAAACGGCAGCGGCACCAAATAGCGATTGCGTCCGGTCTCGGCATTGAGCATCTCCATTAATTGCTTGAAGCTCAAAATATCCGGCCCGCCAAGCTCGTAAATACCGGGCGCCGCGCCCACCAGACAAGCGGCCACAGCCTCGGCGACATCAAACACCGATACCGGCTGATAGCGCGTCTCGCCGCCGCCAATAAGCGGCAGCGCCGGTGCCAACATCGACATGGCGGCGAAGCGGTTGAAGAAATCATCCTCCGGCCCGATGACGATGGAGGGGCGCAAAATATGCGCGTTCGGCACCAATTCCTGCACCGCAGCCTCGCCAATCGCTTTGCTTTGCGCATAGGCTGAGGCCGATGCGGCATCGGCTCCGATGGCTGAAATATGCACCATATGGGCGATACCGGCTTGGGCGGCGGCATCGGCGATTAACGCAGCGCCGCGCGCCTGCACGGCTTCGAATTTCTGCTTGCCGCTTTCAAACAATATACCGACCGCATTAACCACCGCATCGGCCCCTTCGAGCGCCGCTGCGACACTGGCGGCGTCGCGAATATTGGCCTGCACGATTTCCACCTGCCCCGGCTTGCCATTGGTTTTCAAAAACAACGCCTCATTGGGCCGCCTCGTGGCGATGCGCAGGCGATAGCCGTCCTTTGAGAGGCGGCGCACAATATGGCGACCGAGAAATCCGGTGCCGCCGAAAACGGTAATCAGGGCATTCTCACGAAGCGGGTTGGTGGTCGGTATGGCGGAGGGTATGGCGGAAGACATGGCGCTTTACCTTTGCTTGAAACGGCGGCTCATCTGCTCGTTACTTAATATATGTGTCGGCATGGGTGAAGGAAAAAGAAGCCGAACGCGACGTTTTTCGTCGCTCTTAATTGTTGCGCGATTTGGCTGGCGATTTGCCTTTGATGGGCTGGATGCCTGCTTGACTTTTAGCGAGCCGCCGCCTAAACGAGACTTCTCTAAGGCCCAGGTGGCGGAATTGGTAGACGCGCTAGCTTCAGGTGCTAGTGTCCTTATGGACGTGGAAGTTCGAGTCTTCTCCTG
>JADHOK010000021.1 GCA_016779015.1 PS1 clade bacterium
CGATGGTGTGGTGCTGGCGACGCCGCTGGTCGATGGCCAAGCCATGCTGTCTTCGGGCGATGCGGCGCGCGGGGTTTTGCTGCGCGGTTTGCCGGTCGATAAGCTGCAGCAATTGCCCAGCCTCAAAGGCAATGTTCAAGAAGGCTCGTTCGAGGATTTGCGGCGTCCCAATAGCATTGCTGTGGGCGCGCGCTTGGCTGAGCGCTATGGTTTTAAGCTGGGGCAGAAAATCTCACTGATTTCGCCGCGCGGCACTGTTACGCCGTTCGGCACTGCGCCGCGCCTCAAGCAATTCACGCTGGTGGCGATTTTTCGCGTCGGCCTGTCAGAATATGATTTGAACTTTACTTTTTCGTCGATTGAAACGGCGTCGGGGTTTTTCGGTTTCGGCCCGCATCAGGGGGCCATTGATGTCATTCTTGATGACCCCGACAGTATCGATGCGCGGGCGGCTGCGTTGCGCACGGCTGCCGGTGCGGAAAATTATTTGACCGATTGGAAGCAAACCAACAGCACATTGGCGGGCGCGCTGGAGGTCGAGCGCAATGTCATGTTCATCATTCTGACGATGATTTTGCTGGTGGCGGCGCTGAACATCGTCTCCGGTCTGATTATGTTGGTGCGCGATAAAGGCCGCGATATCGCCGTCTTGCGCTCCATGGGCGCGAGCCGCGGTATGGTGCTGCGCATCTTTTTCATCACTGGTGCCAGCATTGGTGTGCTGGGCACGCTTGCGGGCCTGCTCGCCGGTGTGTTGCTCAGTGCATATATTGAAGAAATTAGGCAAGTGCTCATCTGGGCCACCGGTGCCAATTTGTTTCCGGCCGAGATTTATTTCCTTGAGCGCATGCCGGCGCGCATTCTGCCACGCGATGTGATGCAAGTGGCGCTGATGGCGTTGACCTTGTCTTTCCTCTCAACCTTGTATCCGGCATGGCGTGCTGCCTCGCAGGAGCCGGTGGAGCTGCTGCGCAATGAGTAAGCAAGTGGTTATTGACGGGATTGAGCGGCGCTTTGTGCAAGGCACGCGGGAGCTGCACGTGCTGCGCGGCGTATCGTTGGAGATTGCGGCGGGCGAGGTGGTGGCGTTGGTTGGCCCGAGCGGTTCCGGCAAGTCGAGCCTGCTGCACCTTGTCGGCCTGCTGGAGAAGCCCGATGGTGGCACAATCACGCTGAATGGCGAGGTAATCGATACCGATAATGACCGCGCGCGCACGGCGGTGCGGCTGCGCCATATCGGCTTTGTCTATCAATTCCATAATCTGCTGCCCGAGTTCACCGCGCAAGAAAACATCGCTTTGCCGGCGCGATTGGCCGGGCAGGGCAAACAGACGGCGATGGCCGCCGCCTTGGCGTCTCTTGAGCGCCTTGGCCTCGCCGATAGGGCTACGCATTTGCCGTCACAGCTGTCGGGCGGTGAGCAGCAGCGTGTCGCGATTGCCCGAGCGCTGGCCAACCACCCGACCTTGCTGCTGGTCGATGAGCCGACAGGCAGTCTGGATGGCGCGGCCGGTGAAAAGGTCGCCGATTTACTGGTGCGCGAAGCCAAAGAGCAGGGGGCCGCGGTGCTGCTGGCGACCCATGATATGGACCTTGCCGCGCGCGCCGACCGTATTGTGCGTCTGCGCGACGGCCAAATCCATAATAACTAACTAAGCAGTTGTTTTTACGTGGTTTTAACCGAATATATTTTTCTGTTTGACAAAAGAACAAAAAGTGAACATATTATTCCCCAACGAGGAGACAATGAGATGAAAAACATTCTGGAAGACATCGCCGCTATCTGCACGTTATTGGGCATGGGCACCGTCATCATTATGTGGGGCTCGATCGGCCAAGCGCTCGCCGGTTAGGCATGCTGGCCGGGGTTTATCCCCTTTTATATTTTTCTGCTTTGCTGACAGATTGCGCTGCTGCGCTACACTGGCACCGTTCAGGTGATTCCCCCCTGCTTGGTGCGCAACGGGTAAGTTGCACCGGTATTCGTGTGAGGCGTCGTGTCGGAAGCAGAAACAACAATAAACTCTGAGGTAGGGCCACGCCTGATGCGGCCGAAATTCGTCCATTTACGCACCCACAGCGCTTATTCTTTGCTGGAAGGGGCTTTGCCTGTCAAAACCCTGACGCAAACGGCGCTGGCGGCGCGTATGCCGGCCTTGGCGGTCACCGATCGCAATAATCTGTTCGGCGCGCTGGAATTCGCTGAAACCGCCTCCGGCCTTGGTGTGCAGCCGATTATCGGCGCGACACTGAATGTGCGAGACGGTGATGAGCATGGCGATCTGGCTTTTCTGGTCAAAAACCAAGCCGGTTACACCAATCTGATGGCGCTGATTAGCGCCGCTCACCTGAATAGTAACGGCAAAGAAGGGCCGGGCGTGACGCTGGACGAGGTGGCGGACGCGGCGGCCGGCCTGATATGCTTGACCGGCGGGCCGGACGGCCTCGTTAATCAGCTTCTGGCCAATAATCAAACCGCTCCTGCAGAAAGTAAATTAACTAAGTTAAACAATATCTTTGAAGATAATCTTTATGTGGAACTTCAACGTTATGCAGGGCGCGAAGATGACGAAATTGAAGCGCAATTAATCGATTTCGCCTACGCCAAGGCGCTGCCTTTGGTGGCCACCAATCAGGCGTATTTTGCGTCTGAAGACGATTATCGCGCCCATGACGCGCTGATTTGCATCGCCGAGGGGCGGTATATTAATGAGCAGGACCGGCGGCGACTGACCCCCGACCATCGGTTGAAATCGGCCGAGGAAATGTGCGCCTTGTTCGCTGATTTGCCCGAAGCGTTGGAAAACACCGTCGAAATTGCCCAGCGTTGCGCTTTTCGCCCGACCGAGCACGCGCCCATTTTACCGGCTTTTTCCAAAACCGATGAACTCGATGAGTTGAGAAAGCAGGCAGCAGAAGGGCTGACGGCGCGGCTGCAACAAGTCGAAGCGGCGGCTGATGAGACGGCCTATCGGGAGCGCTTGGATTTTGAGTTGAAAGTCATAGCCGATATGGGGTTTCCCGGCTATTTCCTCATTGTTGCGGATTTCATCAAATGGGCCAAGGCGCAAAATATAGCGGTCGGGCCGGGGCGCGGCTCCGGTGCCGGTTCGGTGGTTGCTTGGGCCTTGACCATTACCGATCTCGACCCGTTGCGGTTCGGCTTGCTGTTCGAGCGGTTTTTGAACCCTGAGCGGGTCTCCATGCCGGATTTTGATATCGATTTCTGCCAGTCGCGGCGCGACGAAGTTATCAGCTATGTGCAGCAGAAATATGGCCGCGATCAGGTGGCGCAAATCATCACTTTTGGGAAGCTGCAAGCGCGCGCCGTGCTGCGCGATGTCGGCCGTGTGCTGCAAATGCCTTATGGGCAAATCGACCGTTTGTGCAAAATGGTGCCGAATAATCCGGCCAATCCGGTGACGCTACAAGAGGCGATTGACCAAGAGCCGCGCCTGCAGGCCGAGCGCGACAGCGACCCGCAAGTGGCTGAGCTGATTGAGATAAGCCTGAAACTGGAAGGGCTGTATCGCCACGCCTCGACCCACGCCGCCGGTGTGGTGATTGGTGACCGGCCGCTGCAACAATTAGTGCCGCTTTACCGCGACCCGAAATCCGACATGCCGGTGACGCAATTCAATATGAAATGGGTGGAGAAAGCCGGGCTGGTGAAGTTCGATTTTCTCGGCCTCAAAACCCTGACGGTGCTGGAAAAAGCTGTCGAGCTGCTGGCCGAGACCGGCGTTCATATCGATATCAATAATCTGCCGCTCGACGACGCCGCGTCTTATGAGTTGATGGGGCGCGGCGACACGGTTGGCGTTTTCCAGCTCGAAAGTGCGGGCATGCGCGACGTGTTGCGCAAAATGAAGCCGGATAAATTTGAGGATATCATCGCGCTGGTGGCGCTGTATCGCCCCGGCCCGATGGATAATATCCCGCTCTATATTGCGCGCAAAAAAGGCGAGGAAGAACTCGACTATCTCTATGACAGTCTGCAGCCGATTTTGCAGGAGACCTATGGGGTGATGATTTATCAGGAGCAGGTGATGCAAATTGCGCAGACCCTGTCGGGTTACTCGCTGGGCGAGGCCGACCTGTTGCGCCGCGCCATGGGTAAAAAGATTAAAGAGGAAATGGCGGCGCAAAAAGCCCGCTTTGTCGATGGCGCGGTGGAAAACGGCGTGCCCAAAAACAAAGCGGCGCAGATTTTCGACCAGGTTGACCGCTTCGCCGGTTACGGCTTCAACAAAAGCCACGCCGCCGCTTATGCGCTGATTGCCTATCAAACCGCCTGGCTCAAAGCCAATCATCCGGTGGCTTTTTACGCCGCCTCCATGTCGCTCGATTTCGAGCGCACCGAGAAGCTCAACATCTTCAAACAAGACGCCGCCAAGCACGATATCACCTTGCGCATCCCCGATGTTAATTGCTCTGAGGCTTGGTTCGCGATTGACGGCGATCAGGTGTTTTACGCGCTTTCGGCCATTCGAAATGTCGGCAGCCAAGCCATGCAATTACTGGTTGAGGAGCGCAAAGCCAATGGCCCGTTTAAGGATGTGTTTGATTTCGCGCGCCGCACGGCGGGCATAGGCCTGAACAAACGCCTGCTCGAGCATCTGATTGCGGCCGGTGCGCTGGACAGTCTGGAGCCGGACCGCGCCAAGCTGATAGGCGGCATTGAAATTTTGCTCGGCGAAGCCAGCATCACGCAGTCCGAAAAAGAGTCGCAACAAAACAATCTGTTCGGCGAGGCCGATGTTAGTGAAAGCGCCACGCTGCCGCCGCCGCTGGTGCCGTGGTCAACCATCGACCGGTTGACGCATGAGTTCAACGCCATCGGCTTTTTCCTCTCCGGTCATCCGCTGGATGATTATAAGCCATTGCTAAAGCGCACGCGCGTCGCCTCTTATGAGGAGCTGGAAGCGCGGGTTGAAAAAGAGGTGATGGTGGCGGGCGCGGTCATCAAGGTCGATGAGCGCAAATCCAAAAAAGGCAATCCGTTTGCTTTCATCACCCTGTCTGACCCGACGGGGCAGTTTGAGATGACGGCATTCTCCGAAGTGCTGAACGGGTCGCGCGAAATCCTTGATCTCGGCGCGCTGGTGGTGGCCACTGTGACCATTGAGCGGGAGGATGGCGAGATGCGTCTGCTGGCGCAAAGCCTGCGCCCGGTCGATGATGTGGTGGCCAATACCGAATCCGGTTTGCGGATTTTTGTCGAGCGGCCCGAAGCGTGCGATGGCCTCCGCGCGCGCCTTCAAGATGTTGAGCAGCCCAAGCACAAGCGCGGCGGCGAGGTGTCGCTGGTCATCATGACGCTGGAGCGCGAAGTGGAGATGCGCCTGCCCAAAAAATACGCCATTAATCCGCGCATTGCCGGGGCCATAAAAGCGGTGCCAGGCGTCTTGCATGTCGATGAGATTTAGCCTGTTCCGCGCGCAAGTTTAGCTTGCCAGAAACCGCTTAATTTCCTATACCACGCGCATTACTCACGCAGGGAATGCCCATTTGCCGGGCGCTCTTCGTGTCGGACATGGTGTTCGATTTCACCCCTGCGGCGGATTAACGAGAGAAAGGAAGGCAACGCAATGGCTGCACTGCCCGATTACAATATGCGTCAACTGCTGGAAGCAGGGGTGCATTTTGGCCACCAAACCCAGCGTTGGAACCCTAAAATGGCGCCGTATATTTTTGGCGACCGCAACGGTATTCACATTATGGATCTGTCAAAAACCGTGCCGATGCTGCATCAGGCACTGGTCGCGGTTAAAGATGTTGTCGCTTCGGGCGGCCGCGTTTTGTTTGTCGGCACCAAGCGCCAGGCCAGCGAGCCGATTGCGCGCCATGCCGGTCAATGCGCGCAATATTTCATGAATTCACGTTGGCTCGGCGGCACGCTGACCAACTGGCAAACCATTTCCAACTCCATCAAGCGCTTGCGCGAATTGGAAGAAAAACTGGACGGCGATGGCGCCGGTGGTCTGACCAAAAAGGAAATCCTCAATCTGACGCGCGAACGCGAAAAGCTGGAACGCGCGCTGGGCGGCATTAAAGAAATGGGCGGTGTGCCCGAGCTGATGTTCGTCGTCGACACCAATAAAGAGGCGATTGCTATTGCCGAAGCGAAGACGCTGGGCATTCCGGTTGTCGCCATTGTCGATAGCAATTGCGACCCTGATAGCATTGATTTCCCCATCCCGGGCAATGATGACGCGGCGCGCGCCATCGAGCTGTATTGCGGTCTGGTATCGAAAGCGGTGATTGCCGGTATCGAAGAGAGCAGCGTCTCATCGGGTATTGATTTGGGGGCGGCTGAAGAACCCGCCGCCGAACCGGCTCTCGAAGAGGCACCCGCCGAGGAAGCACCTGCCGAAGCGGCAGATGAAGAAAAAACCGATAGCTAAGTTTAGCTCGGTTGCGACAGATTTAATTGGAGATATTCCATGAGTGAAATTACGGCATCAATGGTCAAAGAGCTGCGCGAAACTTCGGGCGCAGGCATGATGGATTGCAAAGCGGCGCTGCAGGAAAATGGCGGCGACATGGCCGCTGCGGTTGACTGGCTGCGCACCAAAGGTTTGGCCAAAGCGGCCAAGAAAGCCGGTCGTGTTGCGGCTGACGGTCTTGTTGGCGTGGCCTCGCAAGGCACGTCGGGCGCGGTGATTGAGGTGAATTCCGAAACCGATTTCGTCGCTCGTAATGAGACGTTTCAATCCATGGTCAGCGATATTGCCGGCGTCGCGCTGGACGCGGACGACCATGAAGGCTTGCTGGCCGCCGATTATCCGGGTGCCGGTAAATCGGTCGGTGACCATGTCACCGAAATGGTCGGCACGATTGGCGAGAATATGAACCTGCGGCGGTCGGCCAAGCTGAGTGTCGAGAACGGCGTTGTCGCCAGTTACATCCACAATCAGGTTGTCGATGGGCTGGGTAAAATCGGCGTGCTGGTAGCGTTGCAATCGACCGGTGATACGGCCAAATTGGAAGCCTTGGGCCGCCAATTGGCAATGCATGTGGCCGCCACCAATCCGTTGGCCGCTACAATTGAAGATTTGGACCCGGCCGAAACCGAGCGCGAGCGCGCTGTTTTGATCGCCGAGGCCAAAGAGAGCGGCAAGCCGGATGAGATTATCGAGAAAATGGTCGAAGGTCGTCTGCGTAAATTCTATGAAGAAGTTGTGCTGACCAGCCAGACTTTTGTCATTGACGGCGAAACCCGTATCGAAAAGCTGCTGCAGGAAGCCGGTAAGGATGTCGGCGGTGATGTGACGCTGAAAGGTTTTGTGCGCTTTGAATTGGGCGACGGGGTCGATAAAGGCGAAGAGGCCGATTTTGCCGCCGAAGTGGCAGCGGCCGTGAGTGGCAGCTAAGCATCGCGCGCATCGTCGGAATCGCGCCATAGTTGCTTGAGCAAAAGGTGAGGGTGGCATGGCGGATAAACAGCGTTTCAAACGGGTCCTTCTAAAAGTCTCCGGTGAAGCCCTGATGGGCGACGGACAATACGGCATTGATGTCGCGACGGTTGACCGCATCGCCGATGAGGTGAAGCAGGCCATCGCCTTGGGCACGGAAGTCTGCATGGTGATTGGCGGCGGCAATATTTTCCGCGGTCTGGCCGGTGCCGCCGATGGCATGGACCGCTCCTCGGCTGATTATATGGGCATGCTGGCCACGGTGATGAACGCGCTGGCCATGCAAAACGGGCTGGAGCGCATGGGCGTGCCGACCCGCGTTCTGTCTGCCATTCCAATGAGTACGGTTTGCGAGCCGTATATTCGCCGCCGCGCCACGCGGCATATGGAAAAAGGCCGGGTGGTGATTTTTGCCGCCGGTACAGGCAACCCGTTTTTCACCACCGACACGGCCGCCGCTTTGCGCGCCGCCGAGATGAATTGCGACGCTCTGATGAAAGGCACGAACGTCGATGGCGTTTATACGGCCGACCCGAAAAAGGATAAAGACGCCGAGCGCTATGACAATTTGAGCTATATGGATGTGCTGTCAAAAGACCTCAAAGTAATGGATGCCTCGGCTGTTTCGCTGTCGCGCGAAAACGGCATTCCGATTGTGGTATTCTCCATCCAGACCTCGGGCGGTTTCGTTCAGGTCTTGCAAGGCGACGGCGCTTGCACCATTGTTCAGGACTAATCCGAATAAGAGGCAAAAATGAGCATTGATATTGATGATATTGAACGGCGCATGGACGGCGCATTGGCGTCTTTCAAAACCGATTTGGCCGGTCTTCGCACCGGTCGCGCCAGCGCCGGTCTGCTGGAGCCGATTATGGTTGATGCTTATGGGCAGAAGATGCCGATTGCACAGGTCGGCACGGTTTCGGTGCCCGAGCCGCGTCTCCTGACCGTGCAGGTCTGGGATAAAGGCCAAGTGGCGGCGACCGAGAAAGCTATTCGTGAGAGTAGTCTGGGTCTCAATCCGATGACCGAGGGGCAGCTTATTCGCATCCCGCTGCCCGAGCTCAATGAAGAGCGCCGCGAGGAGCTGGTGAAAGTGGCGGGCGGTTATGCCGAGCAAGCCCGTGTAGCAGTTCGCAATGTGCGCCGCGACGGCATGGACCAGATTAAGAAATCTGAAAAAGACAGCGACATCTCCCAAGATGACGCCAAGCTTTATGCCGACGAGGTGCAGGAGCTGACCGATAAATTCATCGCGCAAATTGATGAGACGCTGGAAACCAAAGAGGGCGAAATTCGCCAGGTTTAGGTGCTGCTGAGGCCATGCAAAAAGACCACACGCAAAATCGGCCCAAACACATTGCCATTATCATGGATGGCAATGGTCGCTGGGCCGAAGCGCGCGGGCAGGAGCGCCGCGAAGGCCATCGCGCCGGTGTGGAGGCGTTGCGCCGTATCGTCAAACAAAGCGAAGATTTCGGTATCCGACATTTAACGTTGTTCTCTTTTTCAACCGAGAATTGGGGGCGTCCGCGCAGCGAGGTCAGTTTCCTGATGTCGCTTTTGGAACGTTATATCGAGAGCGATTTGGCCGACTTGCACGCCGAAGGCGTGCGGGTGCGCGTTATCGGGCGGCGCGACGGCTTATCTGATAAAATTTGCCGCCTGATCGACCGCGCCGAAAGTCTGACCGCCAGCAATAATCGTCTGTTCTTGCAAATCGCCTTTAATTATGGCGGCCGCGAGGAACTGGCCGATGCGGCGGCGCGGCTGGCGCGCCGTGCGGCCAATGGCACGCTCGACCCGGAAGCCATTAACGGCGATGTGTTGGCGGCAGAATTGCTGACCGCCGGTGTGCCCAATCCGGATCTCGTCATCCGCACCAGCGGCGAGACGCGGCTGAGCAATTTCATGCTCTGGCAAAGCGCCTATGCCGAACTTTATTTCACCGATGTTCTGTGGCCCGATTTCACGCGCGACGACCTGCAAGCGGCGATTGATTATTACGCCGAGCGTGAGCGCCGCTTCGGTCTGGTTTCCGCCAGTGGCGAAACCGACTGAGTTTCGGCATTGGGGGGGGCGACATGGCGGAAACACCAAAATTTGAAGGACTGCTGCAGCGCGTGCGCTCGGCGCTCATTTTGCTGCCATTCGTCATCGCGCCGGTTGTTTTCGGTGGCTGGTCTTTCACCCTGCTTTTGGCCATTGCCGGTTTCTTAATGGCGCGCGAATGGGCCGGTCTCATCGCCGCACCGCCAGGCGAAGGCAATGTGTTGGGCGCGGCGACGGTCGCGTTGCTCGGCTACGGTCTGTTTGTCAGCCCGCTGGAGGCTGTCGCGCTGCTATGGGTTGCAGCTTTGGCCATGGCGGCTTTTTGCTTTGCCCAAGGGCGACGGCTCGGCCCGGTGGTCGGCGGCTTGTTTTATGTGGCGCTGCCTTTATTGGCGGCGCAGTTTTTGCGCCAAGAGGCGCTGGGTATGTTCCTCATCGGCTATATTCTCATTTCGGTTTGGGCGGTTGATATCTTCGCTATGTTCGCAGGTAAAATTATCGGTGGGCCGAAACTGGCACCGGTGATTTCGCCGAAAAAAACTTGGGCCGGTCTCATTGGCGGCATGGTGGGTGCGGCGCTGGCCGGTATTTTGTCTTTCCTCACCATTGTCGGCTATGGCCGGGGCGAGATGCAGTTTGAGACCATTCTCATTATCGCGCCGTTGCTGGCGATTTGCGCGCAAGCCGCCGATCTTTTTGAATCGGCGATTAAGCGGCGCTTCAATGTTAAAGACTCCGGCGCCATTATTCCCGGCCATGGCGGTCTGCTCGACCGCGTCGATGGCTTGATTGGTGTGCTGATAATTGCGTTTATCATTGCGGTTTGGCGTGGCGGCGAAGCCTCGCAAGCGCTGTGGATTTGGTGATAAGCTTAGGGGTTATGCGACAGGTTTCTCTCTTTGGTGCGACGGGCACAATCGGCGATAACGCGCTTGATTTAATGGCGCGTCATGGCGACCGGTTTTCCCTGTTCGCTGCCAGCGCCGATAAAAACAACGACAAACTGGCCGAGATTGCCCGCCGCTTTACGCCCTCACTGCTGGTCATTGGGGATGCGGCCGGGCGCGACGCCTTGCGCCAAGCGCTGCCCGATTTTGTCGGCGAGATATTGGTCGGCGATGACGGGTTGGCGCAAATGGCGGCGCAAAAAGTCGATGTAGCGATTATGGCGATTGTCGGCTTTGCGGGTCTGGCCCCGTCTCTGATTTGTGCGGGGCAGGGCGGCGCGCTGGCACTGGCCAATAAGGAGGCGCTGGTTGCCGGTGGCGCGCATCTGATGCACAAAGCGGCGCAAAACGGCACGCAAATCTTGCCGGTTGATAGCGAGCACAATGCGGTGTTTCAGTTGCTGCAAGGGCAGGACGACGCCAACAGTATTGACAAAATTGTGCTTACCGCTTCGGGCGGGCCGTTTCGCAACTTGTCATTGGCCGAAATGGAACGCGTCACGCCGGCCCAAGCGGTGGCGCATCCGAATTGGGATATGGGCGCAAAGATTTCCGTTGATAGCGCCACCATGATGAATAAAGGGCTGGAGCTTATCGAGGCGCGGCACTTGTTTGACATTGCACCGGACAAGCTCGACGCGCTTATTCATCCGCAATCGATTGTGCACGGGCTGGTTTATTTCACCGATGGCAGCGTGCTGGCGCAAAAAGGCAGTCCCGATATGCGGGTGCCGCTGGCCTATTGCATGGCTTATCCCGAGCGCATTGACGCCGGTGTCGCGCCGCTCGATTTGGCGGCGCAAGGGCGGCTCGATTTTGCGGCGATTGACCGCGCGCAATTTCCCTGTCTCGCTTTGGCCGAAGCAGCGATGCGCAGCGGTGGCAGCGCCCCGCCGCGTCTCAACGCAGCCAATGAGATAGCGGTGCAGGCGTTTTTGGACGGGCGTATCGGCTTTTTACAAATTGCCAACACGGTCGATGCGGTGCTGCAACAGGGGGCGCAAGAGGGCGGCGACAGTGTGGAAGCCTTGCGCGCCATGGACGCCGAAGCCCGTGACCAAGCGACGGCCTTTATCGAAACGCTTTAAGGCACGGTTTTGCCGCATTTCGGCACCATACTGTTTCGTGCGATAACACTTTAACTAATTCGAAAAAAAGTCATAATGCAGCAAATTTTGGGAGCTTGTCTTGGAAGCGATTAACTATCTATACGGAGCGCTTGGGTTCGCCTATATCGTGCCGTTTTTGTTTGTCCTGACCATTGTTGTATTCTTTCACGAACTCGGCCACTTCTATGCTGCGCGGCGTTGCGGCGTAAGGGTTGAAGTGTTCTCGGTCGGCTTTGGTCGCGCCATTGCGAGCTGGAACGACAAGCACGGCACGCAATGGAAAATCGGTTGGTTGCCTCTGGGCGGCTATGTGAAATTTTTCGGTGATGAAAACGAAGCCAGCGCCCCCGATGCCGAGAAGCTGAAAGAAATGCCTGAAAATGCGCGCGGCGACACGCTGTTTTTTAAACCGCTTTGGCAGCGCGCCATTGTCGTTGCAGCGGGGCCGGTGGCCAATTTCATCCTCGCCATCGTTATTTTCGCCTCGCTTTACACGCTGCTGGGTCAGCGCATCACCGACCCGATTGTCGGCACTGTGGTCGAAGACAGCGCCGCCGCGCGTGCCGGTATGCAAGCCGGTGACCTGATTACGGCGATCAATGATGATGAGATTACGTCCTTCAGTGAAGTGCGCCGCTTGGTGACGGTGAATGCAGGTGTGCCGCTGGATTTCACGGTAGCTCGCGGCGATGTCGATGTGGTTCTGACGGCGACGCCCGACCGGGTGCTGGAGGTTGACCGCTTTGGCAATGAATATCATATCGGTCGTCTCGGCGTGTCGGTCAATGCGGATGAGAATTCCATTCGCCATGTGCGATATAATCCGCTCACTGCATTGTGGATGGGAGCCGAGGAAAGCTATTTCATCATTGAGCAGACTTTTATTGTTCTGGGACGAATTATTATGGGCCGCGAAAGCGCCGAGAGCCTTGGCGGGCCAATCCGCATCGCGCAATTATCGGGCCAGACTGCGACGCTGGGTTTTGTCGCTCTCATCAATCTGACGGCGGTGTTGTCGGTCAGTATCGGCCTTATCAATCTGTTCCCCATTCCGATGCTGGATGGTGGCCATTTGGCGTTTTATGCTTATGAAGCCGTGTTTGGAAAGCCAATGTCGGCGCGCGCGCAGGATATCGGCATGCGCATTGGCCTCTCCATGGTGATGATGCTATTTTTATTTGTGACATGGAATGATTTGGCGCGGCTCAATGTTTTTGACCGCGTCGTCTCCCTTTTCGGTTAACCGAGATAAATTATGACAATTCTTCGCTTCCAAAACTGCCTATCCCTATTGCTTTTGCTTGGTGTCCTTGTGGTGCCGGCGCGCGCTGAGATAGGCGAGCCAATTGAGTTTATCCGCGTCGAGGGCACGCAGCGCGTCGAGGAAGAAACCGTTCTCGCCTATATGCTGGTGCGCGAGGGGTTGACCGACGAAGCCGATTTGGTTGACCGGTCGGTGAAGACGCTGTTCTCCTCGGGCTTGTTTGCCGACGTCACCATTCGCCGCGAAGACAAAGGGTTGATTGTCACTGTGGTCGAAAACCCGATTGTCAATCGCGTGAGCTTTGAAGGTAATTCGGCCATTAGCGATGAAAACCTCAGCAAAGAGGGGATTTTGTCGGCGCGGCAGATTTATACCCGCGCCAAAGTGCAGGATGATGTCGAACGCCAAATTGAATTGTATCGCCGCTCCGGTCGCTTCGCTGTGCGCATCGAGCCGAAAGTCATCCAGCTGCCGCAAAACCGTGTTGACCTGATTTTCGAGATTAGCGAAGGCCCGACCACCGGCATTCGGGCGATTAACTTTCTAGGCAATCGCGCTTTTAGCGATGACGAGCTGCGCGAAGTGATTTTCACGCGCGAAAGCCGCTGGTGGCGTTTATTCTCAGCCAACGATAATTACGACCCCGACCGCGTCGCCTATGATGGCGAATTGCTGCGCCAGCATTATCTGTCAAAAGGTTTTGCCGATTTCCGTGTCGTTTCCTCCAATGCCGAACTGACCCGCGATGGCGAAGCGTTCTTTATTAATTTCGTGCTCGACGAGGGCGAAGAATTTAACTTTGGCGAGGCGCGCATTTCGACCTCGCTGGACACGCTGGATATCGTCAGACTGGAAGAACAGATTGTGCATCAGACGGGCGAGCTTTATGACCGTCGCGCCGTAGACAAAACCATCGATGCGCTGACCAAAGTCGTGGGGGAGAGCGGTTACGCTTTCGCCAATATCCGCCCGGCACCGCGGCCCAATCGCGAGGCGCGTGTGGTGGATGTCGAATACACTATTGAAGAAGGCCCCCGGGTTTATGTGGAGCGCATTAATATTAACGGCAATAGCCGGACGCGCGATGATGTCATTCGCCGCGAATTGCGTTTGGCCGAAGGCGATGCGTTCAACAAAGTTTTGCTGTCGCGCTCGGAGCGTAATGTGCGCGGGCTCAATTTCTTCAGCGGCGTTGAGGTGACGGAGACGCCGGGTAGCGAGGAAGACCAGACCATTGTCGATGTCAATGTGCGCGAGATGCCGACCGGCGAGCTTAGCTTTGGTGTCGGTTACTCTTCGGCCGAAGACTTTACCACCCAGCTGGCTTTGTCGGAGCGCAATTTTCTCGGTCGCGGGCAGCGCGTGCGTTTCAACGTGGCGTTGTCCAATCAAGTGCAGCGCTACAATATCGGCTTTACCGAGCCGTATTTCCTCGGCCGCGATGTCTCGGCCGGTTTTTCTTTGTTCAACACGCAAACCGAATATGACTTCCAGCAAGATTTGACGGTCGAGGAGCGCGGCATCGGCTTTTCGCTCGGCTTCCCGCTTTCCGAAGACGGGCGGCTTTCGCTGTTCGCTAATTTCGTCAATGACGAGCTGATAGATACGCCCAATCTTGGCACTTCCAGCGACCGTTCCTACAATCTCGATAAGCAGGAATTCGGATATTACTATTCGATCGATAAGCGGGATGATTTCGTCAATCCGACCGATGGCTGGAACGTCAGTTTCGGGCAAGATATTGCCGGGCCAAGCGGCGATGTGTCTTATCTGCGCACCCGCGCCAGCGCCAATTTCTTTGAGGAGATTGCCGAGGGTTGGGTGCTGCATTTGCGCGGCACGATGGGCATTATCAATGATTACAAAGGCGGCAGCATTCGCTATAGCGATCGCTTCTTCCGCGGCGGGCGCGATTTCCGTGGCTTTGAACGCGGCGGCGTTGGCCCGCGCGAGGTTTTCCTGAATTCAAATGGCGAGGAAACTTACGGCTCTTCATTGGGTGCCAATCGCTATTTCATCGGCACCACGCAAGTTTCTCTGCCCATAGGCACATCAAAAGAATCCGGTATTCGCGCCAATCTGTTCGTTGATTTCGGACTTTTGGGTGAAACCGATGAGCTTAGCTCGACGCCGTGTACCACCAATCCACCGGGCTCATGCGAGGTGATTGAGGACGAAATGGCGTTTCGGGCGACCACCGGTTTGAGCTTTGCATGGAGCTCGCCATTTGGGCCGGTTCGATTTGACTTTGCCGAACCACTTGCTAAAGAAGACTATGACGAAACGCGGTTTTTCCGATTTACCATCGGCACCAGCTTTTAGGGGGACAAAAGTGTTCAAAAGAATAATCACAGCAACATTTTTCATTATCGGCCTGTCGGTTATGACACCGGCGGTCGCGCAAAACGCCGTCATCATTGTATTCGATGTCGACCGCGCCATTTCGCTTTCCAAAGCCGGTAAAAGCATGGCGGAACAGTTGGAAAGCCAAATCCAAAAAGTCCGTACTGATGAGACCGAAGTTTTGAAATCGCTGCAAAGCGAGGCCGAGAAATTGAAAGAGCAGCAGAAATTGCTGGCACCGGAAGCGCTGCAGAAAAAAGTTGAAGAGCTGCGCTTGAAAGAGGTTGAGCGTCGTCGCTCGCTGAATGAGAAGAGCCAGTCGATTCAGGCCGGCGGGCAAAAAGCTGCTGCTGAAATTGTCAAAATCGCCGAGGAAGAACTCACCGCCATCTCAAAAGAGCGTAAAGCCGATATTGTGATGCGCCGCGATGCACTGTTTTTCGCCAGCCCGGCCCTTGATGTCACGGCCGAATTGGTGGCCCGCCTCGATAAGCGCCTGAGCAAGG
>JADHOK010000022.1 GCA_016779015.1 PS1 clade bacterium
TTGGCCCCCTTCGTCGGGAAACAGGGCACCGGTTTCAGCGGCATCGCTCATAACACCGCCTCTTGGCGCTCGCGTCGAATCTCATTCATGGCCGGAGTTTACGCGCAAACGGCTTGCTTGTCTTGACTCTATCTCTTGGTTCTATCTCTTGGCTCTATCTCTTGGCTCTATCTATTGTCACCATCGCTTCACACTAACGCTTGACTGGCCAAGCATTTTTCGACACATTCCCCCCATTCGTGGTGATTTGAGCCGGCTGGCTTGCGGCCACGTTAAACAAACAGCTAAAATCGCCGGAGGACCCCGGCCTCATGGTCGGTTTTTTTATGCTGGCGGAACAAAACAGGTCATGCAGGAGACGAAAATGACCGCAAAAAAAACATGGCAAACGCAAACGCGCATGGTGCACGAGGGCGGCGCGCGCTCGCCTTTTGGCGAAACCGCAGAAGCGCTCTATCTGACTTCGGGTTTTGTTTATGAAAACGCCGAACAGGCCGAAGCCCGCTTCAAAGAAGAAGAAGACGGCTTTATGTATTCGCGCTTCGGCAATCCGACAGTGCGCGCTTTTGAAGAAAGAATGATGGCGCTGGAAGGCGCCGAGGACGCCCGCGCTACCGCTACCGGCATGGCCGCGGTGACAGCTTGTATGATGAGCCAGCTCGAAGCGGGCGACCATATTGTTGCGGCGCGCGCGCTGTTCGGCTCGTGCCGCTATGTGGTTGAGACGCTGATGCCGCGCTTTGGCGTTGCCTGCACATTGGTCGATGGTCGCGACCTCGACGCTTGGAAAGCGGCGCTGCGCCCCGAAACCAAACTGCTATTTTTGGAGACCCCCTCCAATCCGGTGCTCGAAATTATCGACATCCAAGCGGTGGCCGACATCGCCCATAATCATGGGGCGCGTCTGGTGGTCGATAATGTGTTTGCCACGCCGGTGTTGCAAAAGCCGCTGGCGCTGGGTGCCGACATCACCATTTACTCGGCGACCAAACATATTGACGGCCAAGGTCGCTGCCTTGGCGGGGTGGTTTTGGGCAGTGCCGATTATATCAAAAACGAGCTGGCCAATTTCATCCGCCAGACCGGGCCCAGTATGGCCCCGTTCAATGCTTGGGTGATGCTGAAAGCGCTGGAGACGCTGGCGCTTCGGGTCGAGGCGCATTGCGACAATGCCGAGAAACTGACCGCTATGTTGCTGGCGCATAAAAACATCGAGCGGGTTTATTACCCCGGCGATGCCAGCCATCCGCAATTTGACCTGGCGCAAAAGCAAATGCGCCGTGGCTCCAACCTCATCGCTTTTGACGTCAAAGGCGGTAAGCAAGCCGCTTTCAAGCTCGCCAATGCGCTGGATATTGCGCTTATCTCGAACAATCTCGGCGACGCCAAAACGCTGATCACCCATCCCAGCACCACCACCCATTCCAAATTGGCCGATGCGGCGAAAGCCGAGCTGTCGATAACCCCCGGTACGCTGCGGGTTTCCGTTGGGTTGGAGGACAGCGACGACCTGCTGAAGGATTTTGAGCAAGGGCTGGCCAAATTAGGCTAATCTGTTTGGTGAAACAGCGGAGGCAGCATGCAACAGGCGGTGACCCGCAATATTGCCGTTTCGGTGGAGACACGGTTTCTCGAAAACGAAAGCGACCCGGCGGAGAATTATTTCGTTTGGGCTTATCGTATCACCATAGAAAATAAAGGCGACGAGACAGTGCAGCTTCTAACGCGGCATTGGCAAATCACCGATGCGATGGGCCGCCTGCACGAGGTGCGCGGCGAAGGCGTAATCGGTGAACAGCCGGTGCTGGTGCCGGGCGCGGCCTATACTTATTCCTCCGGCACGCCTTTGGGCACACCGTCGGGTTTCATGCGCGGCAGCTATGGCATGCAGACCCAAGACGGCGCGCGGTTTGACATTGAGGTGCCGGCTTTTTCGTTGGACAGCCCGCACGAACACGGCAACATAAATTAGACCATGAGCGATAATCGGACGATTTTCTTCATTATCGGCCTGCTGCTAGCGGCGGTGGCGGGCGGCATGTTGTTACCGGCCATGGCCGCTGCCACGATTGGTCATGGCGATTGGCAGGTTTTTGTTACCAGCGCATTGGTGACGGGTTTTATCGCCGGCGCGCTCATCCTCACCAATCGCGGGAAATTACCGCCGCTTTCGGTTAAACAAGCTTTTACCCTCACCAGCCTTTCATGGCTGGCGCTAACCGGTTTTGCCGCCCTGCCTTTCGCGTTCGGCGAATTGGATATGAGCTATACCGATGCGTTTTTCGAGGCCATGTCGGGACTGACAACGACCGGTGCCACGGTTATCACCAATCTCGATGACGCACCGCCGGGCATTCTTTTATGGCGCGCTTTGCTGCAATGGTTTGGCGGCATCGGCATTATCGTTATGGCGATTTCTGTTCTGCCCATGCTGAATATTGGCGGCATGCAATTATTCCGTCTGGAAAGCTCCGATACATCGGAAAAAATCCTGCCGCGCACGGCGCAAATCGCCGGCTCCATTACGCGGCTCTATTTCGGCATTACTTTGGCTTGCGTATTGGCCTATTTGGCGGCCGGCATGGGCCTGTTCGATGCCGTAGCGCACGCCATGACCACCATCGCTACAGGCGGCTTTTCGACCCGCAATGACAGCCTTGGCGCGTTCGGCCCATCGGCCGCTATGGTGGCGATATTTTTCATGCTGGTCTCGGCCGTGCCTTTCGTCGCCTATTTGCAATTGGTCAATCGCAAGTTCGACAAATTCGTCCGCGACGAACAAATCCGCGCTTTCTTCATGCTGGCGCTGGTAGCCGCCGCAACAATGTGGATTTATCAACTGACCATGTCGGGCACACAAGCCGCACCGGCGCTCCTATCGGCGGCGTTCAACACCACCTCCATTCTTACCGGCACCGGCTATGCGACTGCCGATTATAGCGATTGGGGGCCGTTCGCCGTGGCGCTGTTTTTCATCCTTACCTTCATTGGCGGTTGCGCCGGTTCGACCGCGTGCGGGCTGAAAATTTTTCGCCTGCAAGTCGTCGTCAAAGCGGGCTGGCGCTATATCCGGCAATTGACGCGCCCCAATGGGGTTTTTGTCATTCGTTATAATGGCCGCTTGCTGGATGATGACGTGGCCAATTCGGTGGTCGCTTTTGTGCTGATTTTCATTCTGACTTTTTCCGCCGTCGCCGTATCGCTCAGTCTGATGGGGCTCGACCCGCTCACCGCATTATCGGCAGCGGCCGCAGCGATTGCCAATGTCGGCCCGGGGCTTGGCCCGGAGATAGGCCCGTCGGGCACTTATGCCGGTCTGCCCACGCAAGCCAAATGGGTGCTGGCATTCGGCATGCTGCTTGGTCGTTTGGAATTTTTGACAGTGCTAGTGCTATTCGCGCCCAGCTTCTGGCGTCGCTGATAAATCCGGCTGATAGCGGATCGGCTCTTGCGCCGTGCCGCGCATACGCCCCACAAATTGCCGAATATCCTCTTGGATACCCAAAACGCTGGGCACCAGAAACAGCACGATGAGGCTGGCAAAAGCCAAACCCCAAGCAATGGTGATGACCATGGGCAGCAGGAATTGCGCTTGCACACTGGTCTCAAACAAAAGCGGCGCCAGCCCCAGCACTGTCGTCAACGAAGTTAGGGTAACAGCCCGCAGGCGGTCGCAAATGCCGTTAATCACCGCCTCGCGTAAAGGCTCGCCTTCGCTTTGGCGTTCATCGATACGGCTGATGAGAATAATCGAATTATTGACCAATATGCCCGACAGGCCGAGCAGGCCGACCATACTCAAAAAGGTCAGATCGAAACCTTGCACATAATGGCCGACCACCATGCCGATAAGCCCGAACGGGATGACCGACATGATAATGATGGGACGCGAATAGCTGGCAAAGACAAAAGCCAGCACCACATAAATCAAGGACAAGCCGACAATCGCACCGGAGCCGAGACCTTGCATGGTTTCGGCTTGCTCCTGACTGCGCCCGCCAAAGCCGAAGCCGATATTATATTTGGCGGCAATTTCGGGCAGGGTAGTTTGCGCCATATCCTCAAGCACCGCATTGGGGTCGCCCGCATCATCGGCATAATCGGCCACCACCGACACCGATACTTGTCCGTCGGTGCGGCGCACGGTCGAAAAGCCCGGTTGTTCGACAATATCGACAACCGCCGTCAACGGCACATAGCGCGGCGGCGCGCTGCCCGGCACCGGCAATTCGATATCGTCCAACTGTTTCGGACTGGCGCGGTCGCGCGGCTGCAGCACGCGCAGGGTCACTTCTTCATCGCCGCGCGCAAAGCGTTTGGCAATCGCCCCTTCAAGATTGGCGCGCGTCAAATTACCGACCATGGAATTGGTGAAGCCCAAAGCCTCGCCGCGCTCATTCACCTCGAGCAGCAATTCCTGCTTATTGTAGAACAGATTATCGCGGGCGCGCGAAATGCCCGGATATTCTTCCAGCGCCGCGCGCACATCCAGTGCCGCTTGTTTCAGGATTTCCGGCGGCGCATTGAGCAGCCGAATATCAATATCGCGCCCCGGTGGGCCGCCGCGCTGCTCGCGGATAAACACATAGCGCATGCCGGCAATATCGGGCACCAGCTCTTCCCATTGTTTGACGATTTCGCGGGTCCGCACACTGCGGGCCTCGCTTGCCGTCAATTCGGCCGAGATATATGCGCGTTCGTCACCGCGCGAGGTGCGGGTGCGGCCGATTTGGGTGAACATGATTTTCACCAAGCGCTCTTCCACCTCTTCACCGGCGGCGGCTTTTTCAGCCAGCAATTTGGCTTCAGCGTCATACAGCGCCTGCTCGATGAGTTTTGCACCGGCATGGGTGTCGGCGCGCTTTGTGCCCGGTTGGAAAAAGACATAGGCGTTGACCACTTCGCCTTCGGGCGACGGGAAGAAGCGGAACGGCACGCGGCCCCCGGCCAACAGGCCGATGCAAATGGTCAATATGGCGATGCCGACAGCCGCCGTGGTGTAGCGATTATCATAAACATGCGAGACGAAGCGTTTGAAACGATTGGCGCGGAAATGCTCGAAACGGTCGAGGAAGATTTTGCGAATGCCGCGGCGCGGTTTTTTGGGTCGCATCAGCGCATGGCTCAAATGGCCGGGCAGCACAAAGAAACATTCGATCAGGCTGGCCACCAGCACTGAGAAAAGCACCAGCGGAATGTCGCGCACAAATTGCCCCATCACGCCGGTGATGAGCAGCATGGGAATAAACGCCGCCAATGTGGTCAGCGCGGCGGCGGTGATGGGCAGCATCATACGCAACGCCCCGCCCTCGGCGGCGGTTTGCGCATCGGCCCCGCGCTCGGTCAGTGTCGCTGAATGTTCGCCGACCACAATCGCGTCATCGACAATAATACCGATGGTCATAATCAGCGCGAATAAAGACAACATGTTAATTGTCATATCCAAATAATACATGACGCCGAACGTCGCCATCAGCGAAGCCGGAATACCCGCCGCCACCCAAAAAGCGATGCGGCCGTTCAAAAACAGGAACAAAATGCACAGCACCAGCGCCATACCGCCCAGCCCGTTGAACAAGAGCACGCTGATGCGCTGGCGAATTTTATCGGCATTGACGTCGAATATTTCGACTTTCAGGGTCGGCGGCAGAGAGGGTAGCGTTTCACCAATATAGCGACGCACATTGTCAGTCATCTCCAGCGCGTCGCCGTTTTTGGTGCGTTGCACGGTCAGACGAATGGCGCGATTATCGCCCGACCAGCCCTCGGCCGCAGCGGCGTCAAAAGTTTCATAGACGCGCGCCACATCGCCGACTTTAATCTGCCGCCCATCGGCGGTGCTGCGCAAACTAATATCGCGCACATCGGCTGCGGTTTGCGCCAAGCCGACGGCGCGCACTTGCCGCTCCACCTCGCCGCGCAAAATGCCACCCGGCACATCGAGCGATGAACCGGCCAGCTTATTGGCGATATCTTGCGCCGTCATATCATAGCGGCGCAATTGCGCAGCTTTCGCTTCGACCCAAATCTCCTCGTCGCGAAAACCGTCCATCACCACTTTGTCGATACCGCTATCGAGCAAGCCGTCGCGGATTTGTTTGGCATAGGCGCGCAGAGCGCGTTCTTCAAACGGGCCCGACAGCAGCACGGACATTACGGGCTCGAAAAACGTCTCTTGCGAGATTAACGGTTTTTCAGCATCGCGCGGCAATGTGGTGATGGCATTGACCGCCGCTTCGACATCGGCGACGGCGCGTTGTGTATCGGTCTCGGGGTAAAACTCCACCGTGATGGCGGCCACCCCTTCGCGCGAGGCCGATTTGAACTCTTTCACGCCATCGAGAAAGCGCACTTCGGGCTGGATAGTGGCGACGATATTTTTATCGACATCCTGCGCCGTGGCACCGGGCCAGACGACGGTAACGTTGACGATTTTAATTTCAGTGGTCGGAAAAAACTGCGTATTCAGACCCGACAGGCCGAAAAACCCCAGCATAATCATCGAGAAGAAAAGCAGATTGGCGGCGTTTCGGTGCCGCGAAAACAGCTCGACAAGGGAGCGCATCGGGCCCATGAATGCCTACTCCACCACTTTCACAGCGACGCCCGGCGCCGCCTCATTGAACCATGTGGTCAGCACAATATCGCCCGCTTGCAGGCCGCTTTTGAGCAATACCCGCGCCCCGTCATCGATGAAATCTTTAATCTCGCGGCGCGCCAACCGTCCATTTTCGACCAGATAAATCGTATTGTCGGTATAGATGGCGTCTTTGGAAATCGCCATCACATCGGGCACGGGTTGCGCCAGCAATTCGACGGTAACAAAAGCCCCGCCGCGCAAATTTGACGGCAATTTTCCGTCAATGCGCGCGAATACATCGACGCCGCGCGTCGTCTGGCTGATTTGCGCGCCGACCCGCTCGATCTCGGCTTTAAGCTCAATGCGCTCACCGCCAAGCTGCCAAACGACATTGATGGGCCGGCCAATGACTTCGCTATTGCGTTCCAGAAAGCGGCCATATTCGGCGTCCGACATATTGAAGACGACGTCGAAATTATCGCTGTCGAGCAGCATGCCGACTTGGTCATTAGGGTTCAAGACGCGGCCTTCGCGGGCATTAATATTGGCCAGATAACCGCTAAACGGTGCCACGACTTTGGTGTTGTTCAAATCGCGTTTGGCTTTTTTTACCTGCACATTAATTCGGTCGACCGCCGATTGCTGTTGCTCGGCGCGCGCCGCTTTAATCGTCACATCGGTGGTTTTATCGTCGAGCGTTTTTTTCGACACTGTGCCTTTTTCGAATAATTGTTCGGCGCGCTCTTTTTCTTGCTGCGCCAGCTTGGCGGCGGCTTGGCGCTCTTTCAGCACCGCTTTGGCACCTTTTAATTGCGCCAGCGCATCGGCCAGTTGGTTTTCATAAGTAAACGGGTCGATTTCAAGCAGCACATCGCCCTTGGCGACGCGCGCGCCGTCTTCAAAATCGGCGCTCGTGGCGATGACCTCGCCGGAGACCAACGCCCGCAAATTGACCTCGCGCCGCGCGCGCAATTCCCCAAAAGTGAAAATCCGCGGTTGGTAAGTCTCGTAAGCGACGGTTTGCGCCTCCACCGACCAGACGCGCTCGATATTCTCCGCCGGTTTGGTTTGCGGTTTGGTCGCCACCAACATGGAAAAGCCGAAAAAACCGCCCATCAGCACAAGCAAGGGCACGACCAGTTTTCGAAACCGGCCACCGCCCCAAGAGGGGCGCAATTTATGGGCTTGCTCGCGCATTCGTGTTCCCAAATTTATCAAAAACTGTCTCATGCTGCCTTACCGGCTACTCCAACACCGAAACTACTTGAGATATAACGCGCTCATACGCCGAAACCAGTCGTTTTCTTTTATCCTGGCGCAAAAGCCTCAGACGGTTCAAATAGATAATTCTCATTGCAGAACTCGCAGCGCACTTCGACATTTTCTTGCGCCTGCATTTCCTCGCGGTCGCTATCCGACAGACCGGCCAACATATTGAGCACGCGCTGGCGCGTACAGGGGCAGGCAAATTGCAGCGCCCGGGCCTCAAACACCCGCACCCCGTCTTCGTGAAACAGGCGAAAAGCCAGTTGCTCGCCGCTGACATCGCCATCCAGCAATTCGCTATCCTGCGTCGTTTGCAACAGAATTTCGAGGCGGTTCCAATCATCGTCGACCTTATCGGGGTCGCCCTCAGGCGGGGTTTCGATATCGATGCCGCCGGTCGCCGCGGTTTGTTGCACCACAATACCACCGGCGCGCCATTCGGTTTTGCCGCCGGACAGTAATAACGGCGCTGCCGCCAGCTTGATGGTGGTGGCAATCTGCTCGGAGCGTTGAAAATAACCGAGCGCCGCATCGGCCAGCGTGTCGCCCTCCAGAGGCACAATACCTTGATAGCGTTCCATATCGGGGCCTTGGTCAACGGTAAAAGCCATATGGCCTTTATCACCCAATAGCGCCAGCGGGGTGTCGCCGGCTTTCAGCGCCGCCGCCAAAGCGGCTTCATCATATTGCGCGAAGCCGCGCAAGCCGCCCGGCGTATCGGGGTCGTTTTCGTCGGTCCTATCGGCCGGGGTATAATCGGCCATCAACATGGTGATCGGCCCGCTGCCCTGCAATTGCAGGATAAACCGCCCGTCAAATTTCAACATGGTGCCCAGCATGGCCGCCAACACCAAGGCCTCGCCCAACAAACGGCTCACCGCTTCTGGATAGTCGTGGCGCAGCAACACATCGGAGGCCAGGCTGTTCAGCTTCACGACGCGACCATTGACATTGTGCCCTTCAATGCGAAACGGCAGGGCGTAATCGGCAAGTCCGCTCATGCGCCCATATCCAACATTCCCAAACAATGCAGCATGATGGCTTTTTGTGCATGGGCGCGGTTTTCCGCTTCGTCGAACACCACCGAGCGCGGCCCGTCAATGACCTCCGCCGTCACCTCGCTGTCGCGATAGGCGGGCAGACAATGCAGAAAAATAGGGTCATCGCCCAGCGCCATTAATGACTGCGTCACCTGATAGGGGGTGAAAGCCTTGGCGCGCGCCTCGGCCTCGGTCGGGTCATCGCTCATCGACAACCAGCAATCGGTCATCAGCGCGGCGGCGTCTTTGGCGGCTTCTTCGGCCGTCTCGCATAAAGTGATTTTGGCACCTTTGGCGCGCGCTGCGTCTATTTCGTCTGGCGCGATTGAGAAAGCTTCGGGCGTCGCCAGCGCCAATTCGAAATCGACCTGCGCGGCGGCATGCACAAACGACAAAGCGACATTATTACCGTCACCGAGCCAAGCCAGTTTCTGGCCGGCCAGCGTGCCTTTATGTTCTTCAAAAGTCATCAGGTCGGCAATGATTTGGCACGGATGGCTGTAAGCGGTCAGGCCGTTTATCACCGGTATATGCACGTGCGCCGCCAGTTCGCCCAGCGTTTCATGCGGCCCGGTGCGCAGCATGGCGATATCAGCAAAACGCGAAATAACCTCAGCCGTATCGGCAATGCTCTCGCCGCGCCCCAATTGCATATCGGTCTGGTTTAAAATCACCGTCTGGCCGCCGAGCTGGCGCATGCCCATATCGAAAGACAGTCTGGTGCGCGTCGAGGGTTTTTCAAAAATCATGGCCAGCAAGTGACCGGCCAAAGGCGCATCGTCATCCACCGTGCCTTTCGGCTTACCGGCGCGCGCCGTTTTGCGCACCCGCGCCGCATCGAGCAGACGTCGCAATTCGCCATCCGCCAAATCGGCGAGGTCCAGAAAATGACTGTGCGTATCGGCCAAGCTCATTATGCCGTGCTCCCCCGCAATTTGGTGCAAGCGGTTTCGATAGCAGCGACGGCGATATCGACTTCGGCCTGCGTCACATTGAGCGGCGGCACGATACGCAACACATTTTCACCGGCCCCAATGGTCAGCACTTTTTCATCGCGCAGTGCGGCGACCACATCGCTATTGGCCGGCTTGCATTTCAGCCCAACCATCAAGCCGCTGCCGCGTAAATCTTCAAAAATATCACTGTTTTCATCCAGCAATCGCGCCAAATGCTGGCGGAAATAGGTTGCGGTTTGCTGCACACGGTCGAGAAAACCGTCGGACAGAACTTCGTCCAACACCGCCGCGCCAACGGCGCAGGCCAGCGGATTGCCACCATAAGTCGAGCCATGCGTGCCCGGTTGCAGCACCCGCCCCACCGTCTCAGTGGTCAGCACCGCGCCCAGCGGAAAGCCGCCGCCAATGCCTTTGGCAATCGCCATCACATCGGGCTCGACAGCGGCATATTCATGCGCGAATAATTTACCGGTTCGGCCAATGCCGCATTGCACCTCGTCAAACCCCAGCAGGATGCCGTGCTTGTCGCATAATTCTCTCAGCGCGCGCAAAAACGCGGTGCCGACATCGCGCACCCCACCCTCGCCCTGCACCGGCTCGATGAGGATACCGGCGGTCGTTTCGTCAATCATCGCTTCGACCGCTTCGACATCCAATTCTTGGCATTGCACAAAACCCTGCGGCGCAGGCCCGAAACCCTCCAGATAATCGGGGTTACCGGCGGCGGCCAGTGCCGCCAATGTGCGGCCATGAAACGCGCCTTTGAAGCTGATCAGCGTCACCCGCTCGGGCGCGGCGTTTTCAGCGTGATATTTCCGCATCACTTTAATCATGCCCTCGGCCGCCTCGGCGCCCGAATTGCCGAAAAACACCAAATCGGCAAAACTATTGGCGCATAACATGTCAGCCAGTTTTTCTTGTTCGGGGATTTGGTAGAGATTGGAGACGTGCCACAGCTTTTCCGATTGCGCGCCCAGCGCCGCCACCAGTTTCGGGTGAGCGTGGCCCAGCGTATTGACCGCCACGCCGCTGCCGAAATCGAGATATTTCTCGCCCGTCTCGGTTTCCAGCCACGCGCCCTCACCCCGCACAAACCGCAAATCGGCCCGGTTATAGGTCGGCATAATATGGCTTTTTTGCTCGCTCATATCCCTGTCTCGTCTCATCCTCTATCGGCCGCTTTAACGCGGCCAAATAGAAAAAGCCGCCATTCAGCGAAGGCGGCTTGCTGAGGACGAGTTTTACCCCAAAAGCGGGTTTTTTAGCAAGAGGCTAAGCGCCGGTTTCAGGTTTTGAGACGCCACCCACGCGCCAGCACATATTGGCAGATGATGGAAGCGATAATGGTCAGGCCGATAAGCATGCTTGCGCCAAACAGCAACGAGCCCTCAGCATGGCCGGTCAACGCATAGCGAAAGCCGTCAATCATGTAGAAAAACGGATTATATTGCGTCACCTGATAGGCAAAACCGGGCAATTGCGTGACCGAGTAAAACGTGCCCGACAAAAACGCCAGCGGGGTGATGACAAAATTGGTGATGGTCGCCAAATGGTCAAACTTATCGGCCCAAATGCCGCCAATCAGGCCGATTTGCCCGAGCAGCAACGAAGCAATGGCAGCATAAAACAGCGCCGCTGCAAAACTGTGTACGGTGAAATCAACAAATAGCGACATGGCAGAAAACGTGCCGACGCCGACAAACAGGCCGCGCGTCAGCCCGCCAAACGTAATGCCGATATTGAGCTCGAGCGGCGACAAAGGCGGCATCAAAAAATCCACCACATTGCCCTGCACTTTGGCGACCAGCAGCGATGACGAGCTATTTGCGAAAGCATTTTGCACAATCGACATCATAATCAGGCCGGGCGCGAGGAAGTTGATAAACGGCACGCCGTTAATATCAGGCCGCAAACCGGCCAACGCGAGCGAGAAAATCGCCAAAAACAACAAGGTCGTGACAATCGGCGCCATCAGCGTCTGCATCCATACTTTGGTGAAACGGCGCACTTCTTTTAGGTAAAGCGTCCACATGCCGAGCCAGTTAAAGCGGCCAAATTGGCGTACACCAAGCTCCGGATAAGCTTCGGGCCGCGTCGCGGCGGGGCTTTCGGGCGGGTCAAAGAGTGAGTCGGCGCGATCCATTGCGCGACAATAGGCAAATAAACGCGCGGTTCAAGGCAAATTTCACCTCCTGAGCGATTCGATTCATGTGGATAAGCGCGAATCAGGTTTTCCCTTCGGCCCCTATATTTAGTAGAAAGTGAGTGTAAGGCCACTACATCTGGTGACAAAAGTGGCCAATTGAAACGACAAGTGGAACCAAAAGACAGATATTGGAGGGCAAAAGCCATGGCATGGACTGAAGAACGCGTTGAAATGCTTAAACAATTATGGACGGACGGGCTATCCGCCAGTCAGATTGCCCGCAAAATGGGCGGCGTGACCCGCAATGCGGTTATCGGCAAAGTTCATCGCCTCGGCCTGTCGGGCCGCGCCACACCGGCCCGCGTCTCCACAGCACGGATTTCAGCCGGT
The DNA here is from genome assembly GCA_016779015.1 of PS1 clade bacterium. Lineage (GTDB taxonomy): Bacteria > Pseudomonadota > Alphaproteobacteria > RS24 > RS24 > UBA8337. The sequence continues at coordinate 12,379 of JADHOK010000022.1, forward strand.
TCAGGGCGCGCGCAGCCGTCCAAACCATCGCTGTCGGGCAGCCAGCGGTTTCGCGCCAATGAGCTCGATGAGATTAAAGACCAGGTGGTACCGGAGCCGATTTTGAGCCCCGAAGAACGCGCCAGCGTGCTGCACCTGACCGAGCATACTTGCAAATGGCCGATCGGCGACCCGGGCACGACCGAGTTTCATTTTTGCGGCGCCCGCGCCAAAAGCGGCAGCCCTTATTGCACCACCCATGCGGTGCTGGCCTATCAGCCGCTGGAACGCCGCCGCAAGAAAAAAGTAGCGCGCTAAACCGGCGCGCCCAAAGTCAAAAAGCCCCGCTCCGGCGGGGCTTTTTTCTGGCTTTTTCGCTGTTTCTCGGCAACTATAACGCCTTCACGGAGGGAACAAATGCGTCAATTCAAAGATAAAATCTGTGTCATTACCGGTGCCGCCAGCGGCATTGGCGCGGCGTGCGCGCTCGCCATGGCGGCCGACGGGGCGCTGGTCATCGGCACTGATTTGCGCCAAGACATGTTAGCCGAAACCAAAGCAGCGGTCGAAAAACAAGGCGGGCGCATGGAGACATTCATGGTCGATGTGGCGGACCGCGATGCCATGTTCGACCTCGCCGCCACGGTCGAGAAAAACCACGGCGCGGCTGACCTCATCCTCAATAATGCCGGTGTCGCTTTTGGCGCGACGGTTGAGGAGATGCCGCTCGATGATTTCAAATGGCTGATGGATATTAATTTCTGGGGCGTGGTCAATGGCACGCAGGCTTTCCTGCCGCATTTTCGAGCCAAAGGCAGCGGCCATGTCGCCAATGTGTCGTCGATTTTCGGCCTCATCGGCGTGCCGACGCAAAGCGCCTATAACGCCGCCAAATTCGGCGTGTTGGGTTTCACCGAGGCGCTGCGTCACGAAATGCGTGACGGCAATATCGGCGTCAGCACCATTCACCCGGGCGGCATCAACACCAATATTGTGCGCCACGCCCGCTTCCAGCAAGGCCCCGACGCCGAAACCGAGCGCGAAGAAGCCATCGAACGGTTCGCGCAATTAACCAGGACGCAGCCCGACGGCGCGGCCAAGGTGATTATGAAAGGCATTCGCAAAAACAAGGCCCGCATCCTTATCGGCCCTGACGCGCATGTGGTGGACTGGATCCGCCGCCTGTTCCCGGCCAATTATTTGCGCCTGCTGCCAATGATGGATATCGGTCGCGACCGAGACTGACGCCGAGTGTTTCCTGTTTAGCGTTTTGCCTGTCGATATGTTTGGCGACATGTTTGTCGACATGTTTGTGGATTGACAGCGACGGCGTGTGAGCGTAGAACGCAATTGATAATCATTCTCATTTGCAGGAAATGTGATGCGCCGCCTCTCGACCTTTTTTTCCAGCCCGCTCTCAATTTGCGTGGCGCTCGGCGTCAGCGCCTTTGTCACATTGGCGATGGCTGGATTGCTGGCGCGCGCGGTCGCCAATGAAGCCGTCACAAGTCAATATAAAGCCACAAGCGATGTCAGAGGCGAAGGCAGAGGCGACGTCAGAGGCGAAGTAAATGTCTATTCCTATCGCCAACCGTTTCTGGTCGAGCCCTTATTCGAGAAGTTCACCGCACAAACCGGTATCGAGGTCAGGGTCATTTTCGCCAAAAAAGGTCTTATCGAACGGGTCAAGACCGAGGGCAAACGCTCGCCCGCCGATGTTATTTTGACCGTCGATATTGGCCGCCTGCACGCGGCGCGCGATGTGGCGCAAGCGGTGACACTGCCGGTGCTGCAGCGCCATATTCCGGCGGTTGCCCGCGGCGCCGATAATAAATGGTTCGGCCTGACCTGGCGCGCGCGCGTCGCTTATGTGTCGAAAGCCCGCGTCAGCGAACGCACTTTGCGCTTTGAGGATTTGGCCAAACCGGCTTATCGCGGCCGCGTCTGTCTGCGCTCCGGCCAGCACCCTTATAATATTGCGCTGTTTGCCGCCATGCTCGACCATTTGGGCGAAGGCGAATTTAAGCATTGGCTCGGCGGCCTCAAAGCCAATCTGGCCGGTAGCCCGTCGGGCAATGACCGCGCGCAAGTGCGCAAAGTCTATGGTGGGGCCTGCGATATCGCTATCGGCAATACCTATTATATGGGCAAAATGCAGACCAATGAGAAAAAGCCCGAGCAGCAAGCCTGGGCTGATGCGGTGCGCATCGTCTTTCCCGATATGCCGCGCGGTGGCGCGCATATGAATTTGTCGGGCATGGCAATGGCCAAGCATGCGCCCAATCGCGCCAATGCCGAAAAGCTGATGGCGTTTTTGGTTTCCGAAGAAGCGCAGAAGATTTACGCCGAGGTCAATTTCGAATACCCCATCCGAGCCGATATCGAGCCTTCAGCGCGCGTCAAAAGCTGGGGCGCGTTCACCCCTGACACCCTCGCGCTCGACCGCATCGCCGCCTTGCGCGCGCGGGCCAGCGAAATCGTTGACGAAGTTTCCTTTAATAGCGGCCCGTAATATGGCAGATTTGTTTTCCTAGCTTCAGAAGGAACAAATGAGCAAAAGAACAGGCGGATGTTATTGCGGCGCGCTGCGCTATGAATCAGACGGCGATATGCTGATGAAAGCGGCCTGCCATTGTCGGGAGTGCCAATATATTTCCGGCGGCGGTGCCAATATGATTGCCGGCGTGGCCGATGACGGTTTCACTTACACCAAAGGCGCACCGGCGCAATATACCCGCGACGATATTGACGACGCGGTGACGCGCGAATTTTGCGGTCAATGCGGCTCGCCCATGGTCAGTCGCGTGCCGGCCACACCGGGTGTGATTTATGTGAAAGTCGGCTCGCTCGATGATCCGGC
>JADHOK010000023.1 GCA_016779015.1 PS1 clade bacterium
AACCAGCGATAATCCACGCCGCGACTTGGCTTTTATGGCAGCGCGTTTCTTCGAGGTGCAGCCGCCGCATATCGCCGCCGTTACCGGCACTAATGGCAAAACTTCGACAGCCAGTTTTTTGCGCCAATTATGCACCGCCGCCGGTCACAAATCGGCTGCCATGGGCACGCTTGGGGTGGAGTTGAGCGGCGACGCCGAGGGTCTGAACGCCGGGCTTGATCACACCACGCCCGAGCCGGTGCGCCTGCACGCAGCGCTGCGCGATTTGGTGGCGCATGGCGTCACCCATCTGGCCATGGAAGCGTCCAGTCACGGACTGGCGCAATATCGCCTCGACGCGGTCAATCTCGCCATTGCCGGTTTCACCAATTTATCGCGCGACCATCTGGACTATCACGACAGCGCCGAAGACTACGCCGCCGCCAAGCAGCGCCTGTTCACCGAGGTGCTGGCCTTGGATGGCACGGCGGTCATTACCATGACGCATGAGGCGGGCGCGCAAATCGCTGCCGCTTGCGAAGCCGCGGGCCGCGCTGTTATGCCGGTCGGGCGCGAAGGCGATAATGTGCATATCGCCATTACCGGTCGCCGCGCCACCGGTCTTGATGTTGCAGTGACACTGGACGGCATGACGCACAATGTCGCCTTGCCGCTGATTGGCGATTTTCAAATCGAAAACCTCACCCTCGCTCTGGGAATGGCGAAAGCGCTCGGCGTGGATAATGAAACCCTGCACGATGCCTGCCACAGCCTGCACGCGCCGCAAGGCCGCATGCAACTGGCCGGACGCACAGCTGATGGCGCTGCGGTGTTTGTCGATTATGCGCATACGCCCGACGCGTTGGAAAACGCGCTGAGTGCTCTGCGTCGTCACGTGCCACAAGGCGGGCGTCTGCTGGTGATGTTCGGCTGCGGCGGCGACCGCGATGCCGGTAAGCGACCGCAAATGGGCGCCATTGCCGCCGCCAACGCCGATATGGTTTTCGTGACTGACGACAATCCGCGCCATGAGGACGCGGCCGGCATTCGCGCCGCCATTTTGCAGAACTGCCCTGACGCCACTGAGATCGGCGAGCGCGCCGCCGCCATCGAGGCGGTGCTGGATACGGCGCAAGCCAATGACCTCATATTGCTGGCCGGTAAAGGCCATGAAAGCGGGCAGATTGTCGGCGACATAATTTTGCCTTTTGACGACGTCAAAATAGCGCAATCTGTTTTGGCATCGAAAGGAGGGCAACATGCGTGATGTTCTCTGGCATGGCCGCGATGTGCTGGCCGCTTTGAAACCGCATCTCTCGAACGCGCCGCAAGGCGACCTCGATGATAATTGGCAAGCCTATGGCCTGGCCATTGATACCCGCGATCTTATCAGCGGCGATATTTTTGTGGCGCTGCCCGGCGCGCAGGCGCATGGGCATGATTATGTCGCGCAAGCTTTCCAACAAGGCGCTGTCGCGGCGTTGGTCGGAGCAGATTTTGACGCCTCTGACATGGCGGATGACGCTATGCCGCTGGCGGATGACGTTGTGCTGCTGGCGGTTGACGACGTGCTGGCGGCGCTCGAAACGCTGGCGCGCGCAGCGCGTCAACGCAGCCAAGCGCATATCATCGCCATCACCGGCAGTGTCGGCAAAACCGGCACCAAAACCAGTCTCGCCAACGCGCTGGCCAAATCGGGCACAGTGCATGCGGCCGAGCGCAGCTTCAATAATCATATCGGCGTGCCGCTGACGCTGGCGCGCCTGCCGGCCGGGGCTGAATATGGTGTCTTCGAATTGGGCATGAACCATGCCGGCGAGATTGCTGCTTTGGTCGATATGGTGCGCCCGCATTGCGCCATCATCACCACCATCGCCGCGGCACATATTGAAAACTTCGCGTCGATGAAAGCGCTGGCCGCCGCAAAAGCTGAAATTCTCGGCGGCGTCGAGGCGGGCGGTACGGCTATTCTGCCTTTCGACAATGCTTATTTCGACATGCTGGCCGAACAGGCCGCGCATCACAAATTGAGAGTGCTCAGCTTTTCTGCCGACGGTCAGGCCGAGGCCGATAATTACGTCACCCGCGCCAAATTGCACGCTGCGTGCAGTTGTGTCACCGCGACCATTAACGCGCAGCCGGTGACTTATAAAATCGGCGCGCCCGGTGTGCATTTGGTGGCCAATAGTCTGGCCGTACTGAGCGCGGTTGAAAATGCCGGTGCTGATTTGGCGCTGGCTGCTTTGTCGCTGGCCGAGCATGACGGCATGGCCGGTCGCGGCGCGCGCATCCGGCTTGGTGACGATACTGCCTCCATCACGCTGATCGATGAGAGCTATAACGCCAATCCGACCTCCATGGCCGCCGCGTTGCAGACGCTGGGTCTGGCGCCACGCATCAACAAAGGCCGCCGCATAGCGGTGTTGGGCGACATGGCCGAGCTTGGCGAAGACGCGCCGCAATTGCACGCCGCCATCGCCGATAAGGTTGAGGCTGCCGATATTGATCTGGTCATTAGCTGCGGTGCGCTGATGAACAATTTGAACAAGGCACTGCCGCCCGGTCGCATTGGTGTGCATGTCAACGACCATGCGGCTGCGCTTGATATTCTGCGCGATGAATTGCGCAGTGATGATGTCGTCATGGTCAAAGGTTCCAATGCCAGTCGCATGGGTTTGGTGGTTGACGGCCTCATCGAGGCGTTGAGCGATACGCACCAAGAAGACACGCCGCAGAAAAAGGAGGCACGCTGATGTTTCTCTATCTGGCACAAATTCTGAACGATCTGCCGGGGGCCAATCTGTTCAATTACATTACTTTCCGCGCCGGTGGGGCGACGATGACGGCTTTGGTTATCAGCTTCCTGCTGGGCCCGCGCGTTATCAGCGCCTTGCGCAGCCGACAAGGGCGCGGTCAACCGATTCGCGCCGACGGGCCGCAATCGCATCTGACCACCAAGACCGGCACCCCGACCATGGGTGGGCTGCTCATCCTTCTGGCGTCCATCGGCTCGACGCTGCTTTGGAGCGATTTCAGCAATGTGTTTTTGTGGATTGCGCTGCTGACCACACTGGGTTTCGGTATTATCGGTTTCGCTGATGATTATTCCAAACTGCGCAACTATTCGAGCGATGGTGTGCCGGGCCGCGTCAAGCTGGTGCTGGAAGCGGTGATTGCCATTTGCGCCATTTACTTCATCAGCGCGAATTTACCGCCCGAGCTGGCGACCAGCTATGCGGTGCCGTTTTTCAAAGACCTGCTGCTGCCATTCGGCCTGCCGCTTTATCTGGTGGCCGGGCTGATTGTTGTTGTCGGCGCGTCCAATGCGGTCAATCTCACAGACGGTCTCGACGGCTTGGCCATTGTGCCGACAATGATTGCGGCGGCCAGTTTCGGCTTCATCGCTTATCTGGTCGGCAATGCGATTTTTGCCGATTACCTGCAAGTGCATTACGTGCCGGGCACGGGCGAGCTGGCGGTGTTTTGCGCCGCGCTTATCGGTGCCGGCCTCGGTTTCCTCTGGTATAACGCGCCGCCCGCTGCGGTGTTTATGGGCGATACCGGCTCGCTGTCTTTGGGCGCGGCCTTGGGGGTCATCGCCATCATCACCAAGCACGAATTGGTGCTGGCCATTATTGGCGGCCTGTTCGTGTTGGAAGCGGTCTCGGTCATTGTCCAGGTCGCGTCTTTCAAACTCACCGGCAAACGCGTTTTCGCCATGGCTCCGCTGCATCATCATTTCGAGCAGCGCGGCTGGGCCGAAAGCACGATTGTCATTCGTTTCTGGATTATCTCCGTCGTGCTGGCGCTCGTCGGACTGGCCACGTTGAAGCTGCGGTAACCGATGATTGCATTGCCCACATATTCTGGTGAGACCGCCATTTTCGGACTGGGCCGTTCCGGTCTGGCGGCACTGGCGGCGTTGCATGCGGCGGGCAATCGCGTGGTGGCGTGGGATGATGCACAAGCACCGCGCGACACGGCGCGCGAGATGGGCGCTACCATACGCGACCTGACGCAAGATTTCGGTGACGCCGCGCGGCTGATTGTCAGCCCCGGCGTGCCGCTCACCCATCCGGCACCGCACCCGGTTGTCGCTGCGGCGCGCGCTGCCGGGGCTGAGGTGTTGGGCGATATGGATTTGTTCGCCGATGCGCTGGCGCATGCTGGCCTTGACGGCGCGGGCGGGCAAAACAAAGTCACGCTTATCGGTATTACCGGAACTAATGGTAAATCAACCACCACCGCATTGGTGACGCATATGTTGCAAGCGGCGGGGCGCAATGTTTATCAAGGCGGCAATATCGGCCTACCGGTGCTCGAGCTGCCGCTGCAGGCGGGCGCGGTTTACGTGCTGGAACTGTCTTCTTATCAGCTTGATTTGAACCGTCGCTTCGGTGTCGATATCGGCGTCTGGCTCAATTTGACGCCCGACCATCTCGACCGCCATGGCGATATGGTGGGCTATGCCGCTGCCAAAGCCAATCTCTTCGCCGATGGTAAAGCCGCGCAATTGCGGGTTGTCGGTGTCGATGAGGCGGCGGGGCGCAAGCTCGCGCAAACCCTCAAACAAGACGCCGCTGCGCTGACCACGATTGGCGCTGAAAATGCGGACATCACCTATTTGGCCGACGCTTTCACGGTTGCGGGCGAGAGCATTTCTTTGACCGATTGCGCCGCGTTGCCCGGCGCGCATAATGCGCAAAACGCCGCCGCCGCTTTTGCCATAGGCCGCGCCTTGGGTCTACCGGCCGATGATATACGCGCCGCTTTTCAAAGCTTTACCGGTATGGCGCACCGCCTGCAGCTCATCGCCGAGCACGAGGCCGTCAAATTCGTCAATGATTCTAAAGCCACCAATATCGAAGCGACGCGTCACGCACTCGCCGCCTATAATAATATTTATTGGATTGCCGGTGGCCGCGCCAAAACCGCCGCCGATGGCAGTCTCGATATGAATATGCTGACGCCATATTTCGGCAATGTGCGCGGCGCTTACCTTATCGGCGAAGCGGCCCAGCCTTTTGCTGCGGCACTGGCCGATACGCTGCCGACCACAATTTCCAAGACGCTCGACAAAGCCGTCGCCGCGGCTGCCATGCAGGCCATGACCGACCGCTTTGATACGCCGGTGGTGCTGTTGTCACCGGCGTGTGCGTCGTTCGACCAATATAAAGATTTCGAAGCCCGCGGCGCGGCGTTTAACGCCGCCGTGAGCGACTGGATAGAAGCTGAAAAAAACATGCCGGCAGAAGGGAGGCGCGCGCCATGAATATGCTTTCGCGCACCAATCGCAACCCGCTTGCCACATGGTGGTGGACGGTTGACCGGCAAATGGTCATCGGCGTGCTGGTGCTGCTCGGCATGGGCTTTTTCGCGGCGCTCGCTGCCAGCCCCGCCGTAGCGCAGCATATCGGTAAATCGACCTATTACTTCGCCAATAAGCAGTTGGTGTTTCTGGTGCTCGCCGCCATCGTCTTTCTCGCCGTCTCCATGCTCGACGCAATATGGATACGCCGCCTCGCCGTGCTGATGCTCGTCGGCGCGATTTGCGGTGTGGTGTTGACGCTGTTTGCCGGTGTGACGGTGAAAGGCGCAAGCCGCTGGCTTTATGTGTTCGGCGTTTCTATCCAACCCTCAGAGGTTTTGAAACCGGCCTTTGTGGTGGTGGTGGCCTGGCTGATGGCGCGCCAACGCGCTCGCTTCAAGGCTTATGACATTTACGGCGCGCTGGCGCTGTTGCTCGGTTGCTGCTTCCTATTGGCGCTGCAACCCGATTTCGGCCAGACCATTTTGCTGGCGCTGGTGTGGATGTGCTTGTTCTATCTGGCCGGTGGCTCGCTGAAACTGATTGCGGGTATGAGCGCTATCGGCCTCGCTGCGGGCGCTTATGTCTATACCGCCTATCCCTATTTCCGCAGCCGCATTGAGCGTTTCCTCGACCCGTCGACCGGCGACACGTATCAGGTTGATAAAGCGATGGACGCCATCCGCTCCGGCGGTGTGACCGGTGTCGGCCCGGGTGATGGTAAAGTCAAATCCATTCTGCCCGACGCACATGCCGACTATGTCTTCGCCGTTGCGGCCGAAGAAGGCGGCTTGTTAATGGGCGGCTTTATTATCCTCACATTCGCGTTTCTGGTTTGGCGGGCGCTATGGGCGCTCCGCGATGAGAACGAGCATTGGGTGCAACTGGCTTCGGCGGGTCTCATCTGCCTGTTCGGGCTGCAGGCGATTATCAATCTGGCGGTCAATCTCAACCTCATCCCATCCAAGGGTATGACACTGCCGTTTATTTCTTACGGCGGCTCGTCGCTCATCGCTTCGGCCATCACAATGGGTATGCTGGTGGGTCTGATGCGGCGTCGCGGCACCGCGCATTTGCGCACCCGCGCGCTACCCGCCACGGCGCTGCCGGTTGCTAGCGGAGGGCGCTTATGAGCGGCGGCGATAAAATCCTTCTCGCGGCAGGCGGCACAGGCGGGCATATGTTTCCGGCAGGCGCGCTGGGCGAGCAGTTGAAAGCGGCGGGCTATCAAGTGCATTTGGTAACCGATAGGCGCGGCATGGCCTATGTCTCCAATCTGATACCGATGAAATTGCACCGGATACCGGCCGCAACGGTTTATGGTGGCGGCGTTCTGGCTTTGCCGCTGCGCATGCTGACAATGTCATTGAGCTTGTTGGCCTCGATTTTCCTCATCATCCGCGTGCGCCCGAAAGTGATTATCGGCTTTGGCGGTTATCCGTCTTTTGGGCCGGTTATGGCGGGTCTGTTGCTACGCCGAAAAGTGCTGGTGCATGAGCAAAATGCGGTGCTGGGCCGCGTCAATAAGCTGGCCGCGAAGTTCGGCAGCCATGTCGCCACCAGCTATCATGACACCGCCAATATACCGCGCGCGGCTTCCAAAAGAATGCGCCGCACCGGCAATCCGTTGCGCCCCGCCGTGCTGAAAGCGGCCGAAGGTGGATACCGTTATTTGTCGTCGACGCGCGCTTTTGAGCTGTTGGTGTTTGGCGGCAGTCAGGGAGCCAGCGTGTTTTCCAAAATAGTCCCGGCGGCATTATCGCTGCTGCCCGAGAATAAAAAGCGCCGTTTGCGCGTGGTTCATCAAGTCCGCCGACCGGAAATGCGTGGCGCTCTTGAAGCTTATGGCGCGGACGAAATTTATTCGGAAATCCGAGATTTCTTTACCGACCTGCCGACCCGCATGCGGCGCGCCCATTTGATGATTGCGCGTGGCGGTGCTTCCACTGTGGCCGAGATGACGGCGTTGGGTGTGCCGACTATTTTCGTGCCCTTGCCCGGCTCGCTTGATCAGGACCAGGCGCACAATGTGCGCGCGCTTGAGCGTTCCGGTTGCGCCATTGTGATGAAACAACGCGAGCTGACGGCTGCGGCATTGGTCAAACAGATAGAAGAGCTGATGGAAGACGAGACACGCCTGCAGCGCATGTCAGACCGCGCTCGACGATATGCCGAGCTCGACGCCGCCGGAAGGTTGTTTCGCTATGTCGATTGTTTGGCCCGCAGAATGCCAGTGAAAATCGACAAGCCTGTCGACGAGCGTGAGGGGGTGGCCAATGGATAAGATGGTGACCATGCCCAGTGGCTTGCGCAGTTTTGGCCGCGTGCACATTGTCGGCATTGGCGGCATCGGTATGAGCGGCATTGCCGAAGTCATGCATGTGATGGGCTATGAGGTGCAGGGCAGCGACCTTGGCGACAATGCCAATACCCAAAGGCTGCGCGATATGGGCATCAAAGTGGCGGTCGGTCATGCGGCGGAAAATATTGCCGGGGCCGGTGTCGTCACCGTGTCGTCGGCCGTGGCGGCTGATAATCCCGAAATTACCGCCGCGCGCGCCAATCATATTCCGGTTGTGCGCCGCGCTGAAATGCTGGCCGAGCTTATGCGCCTGAAACCTTGCATCACGGTCGCCGGCACGCATGGCAAAACCACCACCACATCGCTGACCGCCGCCATGTTGGATGCGGCGGGGCTTGACCCGACGGTTATCAATGGCGGCATTATTAATGCCTATGGCACCAATGCGCGGCTGGGGCAGGGCGACTGGATGGTGGTCGAGGCCGATGAGAGCGACGGCACATTTGTGCGTCTGCCCGCGACCATCGGTATCGTCACCAATATCGACCCCGAACACCTCGACCATTACGGCGACTTTGACGGCCTGCGTGCCGCCTTTGACAGCTATATTGCCAACATCCCGTTTTACGGCGTCGGCATTGTCTGTCTCGACCATCCGGAAGTGCAGGCTTTGGTCGGGCGCGTCACCGACCGCCGTTTGATTACTTACGGGCTTGGCGAACAGGCCGATATGCGCGCCGTCAATATTCGCGAAGACGGGCTGAAACAGCATTTCGACATTATTTACCGCGACCGCCGTAGCGATACCGATATCGAGATTAAAGGGCTGTGCTTGCCCATGGCCGGTCGGCATAATTTGCAGAACGCGCTGGCCGCCATTGCGGCAGGGTTGGAATTGGGCGCGACCGCGAAAACCATCGCCGCCGCATTGAATGATTTTAGCGGTGTCAAACGACGCTTCCAGCCGGTCGGCGAGGTCGGTGACAATATCCGCATTTTTGATGATTACGCGCATCATCCAGTGGAAATAGAAGCGGTGCTGGAAAGCGCCCGCGCCGTTTCATCGGGCCGCGTGGTGGCGATTATGCAGCCGCATCGCTACACCCGATTGCGCGATTTATTTAGCGAGTTTTGCGCTTCCATGAATGGAGCCGACACGGTTCTGGTGTTGCCGGTTTATGCGGCGGGCGAGGCACCGATTGACGGCATTGACAGCGCGGCTTTGGCCGACGGTCTGCTGCGGCACGGGCATCGCCACATTATCGCGCTGGCGCGGGATGAAGAGCTCGCCGACACGCTGGCCGAGACGCTACAAAAAGATGACGTCGTTATCTGCATGGGCGCGGGGTCGATTTCGCAACTGGCTTACGACCTGCCGCAGAACTTGGAGGGCAAGCTATGACGCCGGAAGCACGCCCGATGGATATGACCGGTGCGCCGGATTGGTTGGCCGCGCTGCCGCCTTTGCGGGGCAAGCTGATGGCGGGTGTCACGCTGGCTGATATTTGCTGGTTCCGGGTTGGCGGCCCAGCCGATTTGGTATTCATGCCGGCCGATACAGATGATTTGTCGACTTTCCTCGCCGCCCTGCCCGAAGAGGTGCCGCTGACCCTATTGGGTGCGGGCTCCAATGTGCTGGTGCGCGATGGCGGTATTCGCGGGGCGGTCATCCGTCTGGGCGCGGCCTTTGGCGCGGTGACGCAAACCGGCGACACTGAATTGACGGCGGGTGCAGCGGCATTGGATGTGCGTGTGGCGCGGGCCGCCGCTGACGCTGCCCTGTCGGGCTTGTCTTTCTATCGCGGCATCCCCGGCGCCATTGGCGGTGCCGTGGCGATGAATGCCGGTGCTTATGGCGGCGAGACCGGCGATGTGCTTGTCGAGGTCGAATGGCTCAACCGCCAAGGCGAGAAGCATGTCAGTGCAGCCAATCAGCTTGACCTTTCCTATCGTCACAACGGCCATGACGGTTTTGCCGTTTACACCAGCGCGCGCTTCAAAGGCGTCGCCGGCGACAAAGCCAAAATCATCGCTGAGATGGAAACGATTTCCGAACAAAGAGAAGACAGCCAGCCGGTGAAAGCGCGCACCGGCGGCAGCACGTTCAAAAATCCGGACGGCGCCGACCCGGACGGTCTGAAAGCTTGGAAGCTTATCGACGCCGCGGGTTGCCGCGGTTTGCGCGTCGGCGATGCGCAAGTCTCAGAGCAGCATTGCAATTTCCTCATCAATCACGGTATGGCGCGCGCCGCCGATTTGGAGGCGCTGGGCGACATGGTCTGCGATCGGGTGCGCGATAATAGTGGTGTCCAATTGCAGTGGGAAATCAAACGCTTAGGAGAAGCCGCATGAGTGCGAAGCCGCATATCGCTGTGCTGATGGGGGGCTGGTCGCCGGAACGCGAGATCAGTCTCATCTCGGGCGAGAAATGCGCGGCGGCCTTGCGCGCGCTCGATTATCAGGTCAGCGAGGTCGATGTGACGCGCCAGCTTGACACGCAATTGGCGCAACTGCGCCCCGATATTTGCTTCAACGCGCTGCACGGTGTCGGCGGCGAGGATGGCGAAGTGCAGGGCCTGCTGGAAGTGCTGGAAATTCCTTATACTCATTCGGGTGTGCGCGCATCGGCGCTGGCCATGGACAAGCATTTGTCGAAACAAATTTTTGCCGCCGCCAGTCTGCCCGTGGCGTCATCCTTGCTGGTCGAAGAAGGCGTCAGCGACCACCCAATGGTGCCGCCCTATGTGGTCAAGCCGGTCAATCAGGGGTCCAGTGTCGGCGTTGAGATTATCCACGACGGCAGCAATGCAGTGCCCGACAGTCTGACTTCAAAAGGTTGGGCGTTTGATGGCGTCGCCATGGTTGAGGAATATATCGCCGGTCACGAATTGACCTGCGGCGTGATGGGCGACACGGCTTTGGATGTGATGGAAATCGTGCCGGTCAATGGCTGGTATGACTATCGCGCCAAATATGACGATGGCGGCTCGCGCCATGACTGTCCGGCTGATATTGACGCCGCGCTGGCGGCGCGCATTCAAGACATCAGTTTGCAGGCGCATATGCTCCTCGGTTGTCGCGGTGTCACCCGCGCCGATTTCCGCTACGACGCCGATGCGGAAACTCTGGTGCTGCTCGAAATCAACACCCAGCCCGGCATGACGCCGGTCTCGCTGGTGCCTGAAATGGCCGCGCATCGCGGCATTGATTTTAATCATTTAGTACAATGGATTGTGGAGGATGCCTCATGCCGAAGATGACGCAGAAAAACAGCGCCGGCAAAGCGCTGGTTAAATCGAGCGCGACCACTATTTCGCGCTTGATGAGTTTGCTTATCTCGGTGCTGGCAACGCCGTTTAATCTGATTTTTATCGGCCTGCGCATCATCTGGTCAGGTCGTCGCCTACGCTTGGCCGCCATTGCGTTGACGCTGGTTGCGGTGACGGCGCTTATCTTTCGCGTCGAGAGTTTCAGTCCGGTCGCCGATATGGTGCGCGGCCAAACGCATAAAACCACCGCCTCGGCGGGCTTTAAGGTCAATGATATTACCGTTGAGGGGCGCAAGCGCACGCAACGCAAAGACCTGCTGGCGGCGATTGATATCGGCCAGAACGACCCGATTTTCGCCATCGACCTGCCTTCCGTGCATGCCCGTATCGAGGCCTTGCCTTGGGTGGAAAAAGCCGTCGTGCTGCGCCGTCTGCCCAATATTATTCATATCGATTTGACCGAGCGCGAGCCGTTCGCTTTTTACAAAGCTGGCAATGATTCAGCGCTTATCGACCGCAAGGGCGTCACCATTACGCGTCATCATTTGGCACCATTCGGCCATCTTCCGGTGTTCTCGGGCAAAGGCGCGACGCTGCGCGCCTCGGCTTTTATGGAAATGCTGCAGGCCTATCCGGTATTGAGAAACCGCATGGTCGCCGCGCATTGGAATAGCGGGCGTCGTTGGACGGTAACGCTCGACCATGGCGGGCAAGTGCATTTGCCGGCGCATGGGGTCTCCGGCGCGCTCGACCGACTGATGGTGCTGGAAAAAGAACGCCGCGTGCTGGCGATTGAAAATCAGGCGATTGATTTGCGCCTGCCGGACCGGGTGCTGCTGCGCCCGGCCAATGAACGCTCCAGCGTCTTTGATAGAGCACAGGGAGGAAGCGCCTCGTGAACCTACCCATCGACCAGAACCGTTTTTCGAGAGTGCCGAGCACCGCCTTGCGGCGCGGCACTATTGCGGCGCTTGATGTAGGCACGTCGAAAGTCGCCTGCCTGATTGGCGAGAATAGCGATGACGGGCAGGGCCGCAACATGGTCCGCATCTCCGGTTTCGGGCATCAGCTATCCGACGGCCTTAATGCCGGTCAGGTGACCGATATGCGTGCCGCTGAGGACAGTATTCGCGCCGCCGTCGATGCGGCCGAGCGGATGGCCAATATGGAAGTGCGGCAAGTGGTTATCGGCCTGTCTGCCGCGCATCTTCAAAGCCGCATCTGCCAAGCCGATGTGCCGCTTAACGGTCATGCCGTCAGCGAGGAGCATATGACGGCTGCGCTGCGCCATGCCTATGAAGAGTTCTGGTCGGCTGATGGCGAAATTCTGCACGCAATCCCAATCGCTTACGAGATTGATAACAGTCCGGGCATTGCCGACCCGCGCGGCATGTATGGCGACCGCCTGAAGGTCTCCATGCACATGATGTCAGCGCCCTCCGGTCCGGTGCGCAATCTGCTGGGCTGTATCGAGCAATGCCATTTGCAATGCGAGAAGCTGGTGGTCACGCCCTATGCCAGCGCGCTTTCAACCCTGATGCAGGACGAGCTTGACCTCGGTGTCTTGCATATCGATATGGGCGGCGGCACCACCAGTGTCAGTATTTTCTATGAAGGCGAGCCGCTTTACACAGCCGTGGTGCCGGTCGGCGGCAAACATATCACCGCCGATATCGCGCATGGGCTCAATGTGTCATTGGTGACGGCGGAACGCATCAAGACGCTTTATGGCAGCGCGCTGGCCACACCGGTTGGTGAACGCGAACAGTTTGAAGTGCCGGTGATTGGCGGCGACCATCAAACCCTGCCGCGCAGCGAACTGACAAAAATCATCCGCCCGCGCCTCGAAGAGACTTTTGAAATGGTGCTGGAGAAAATCAATAGCTCCGGCGTCGGTCATCTGGCCGGACGCCGTGCCGTGTTGACCGGCGGTGCGGCACAATTAAACGGCGCGCCCGAATTGGCGCATACCGTGATGGAAAAACAAACCCGATTGGCCGCCCCCATGCGGCTCACTGGCCTGCCGGAAGCGGCAGCCAAACCATCATTCGCCGCCTGTGCCGGTCTTTTGACTTATGCCGGGCGCAACCATGCCGATGCCGTGTTGGAGAAATCGACCAATAGCCCGCTCGGCTGGCTGAGCGATTGGCTGCGGAGGAATTTTTAGATGATTGCAAGACTAAGAAACGTAGGTCCGAGGGAGATAAATCGAATGGGGACGACGCTGGTGTCGTTCCGGAACAGGGCAGCCCTTGATTTGGGCGATGGCTGCGCTGTTTATCAAGCAACTGAAAACTCGCCCATTAATGGCGAGTCAAAAAGGAGAAAGCCATGAGTATCCAACTCACAGTCCCCCCGAAAAGGGAACTTAAACCAAGAATTGTCGTATTTGGAGTCGGCGGTGCCGGTTGCAATGCGGTCAATAACATGATTGCTGCGGGCCTCGAAGGTGTCGATTTTGTCGTCGCCAATACCGACGCCCAGTCACTGAGTAATAATTCTGCCGATCGGCGGATTCAAATCGGCTCCAAGCTAACCGAAGGTCTGGGTGCCGGTGCCGATCCGCAAATCGGTAAAGCCGCTGCGGAAGAATCCATGGCGGAAATTGTCGATATGCTGCAAGGCTCGCATATGGCTTTTGTCACTGCCGGTATGGGCGGTGGCACGGGCACGGGTGCGGCTCCGGTTATTGCCCGCGCAGCGCGCGAGCAGGGCATATTGACGGTTGGCGTTGTTACCAAGCCGTTTGACTTTGAAGGCGGTCGCCGCATGCGCGCGGCCATTGCCGGCATTGAAGAATTGGCGGCCGAAGTCGATACGCTGATTATCATTCCGAACCAAAATTTGTTCCGTATCGCCAACGCACAAACCACATTTGCCGAGGCATTTGCCATGGCCGATGAGGTGCTGCATTCGGGCGTTGCCGGTATCACCGATTTGATGGTCAAACCGGGCCTTATCAATCTCGACTTTGCCGATGTCAAAACGGTGATGAACGAGATGGGTAAAGCGATGATGGGTACAGGCGAAGCCGAGGGCGACAAGCGCGCCACCGAGGCCGCCGAAGCCGCCATCGCCAATCCGCTGCTGGAAGATGTCTCCATGCAAGGCGCGCGCGGCGTGCTCATCAACATCACCGGTGGTGATGATATGACCTTGTATGAGGTCGATGAAGCTGCCAACCGCATCCGTGAAGAAGTGGATGCGGAGTGCAATATCATTATCGGTTCGACATTCGATACGGCGATGAGCGGTATCATGCGGGTTTCCGTTGTCGCCACCGGCATTGAGGCCGGAGCGCAACTGAAAGCGCTGGATGGCGGTCAGGTCATCTCCATGGATGCGGTGGCCGAAGCGCCGACAGACATGGACGACACGATGCCGGAAGAGACCCCTGCGGAAGCGGAAATGCCGATGGCACCGGTCGCAGAAGAAGCCGTCATAGTGACCGAAGCGTCGATGGCCGATGCACCAGCAGCCGATACACTGACGGCAAATGAAGCGGCGTCGGATGAAAACGATCTGCCCGGTTTTCTGACCGGCAAGACGGCTGAAAAACCGGCACAGCCGGTGATTTTCAAGCGCAAGCGTTCGTTCATTGACCGCGTCTTCGGCACCAAAAAAGCGGCCGCCGAGCAGCCGCCGGAGCAGAGCAAAATAGCGCCGAAAATCGATATGGCCGAGACAGCGATAGAAGAGCCGATTGCGCCGTTGGAAGTGGCTGAGGTGGCGACCGAGCAGCCGCCAATGCAGCAGCCCGCCGCATCTATCGATGAGCTAGATGGCCCTATCGAAGCGCCAAAAGAAGCGCCGGCGGCGATTGTGGCCGAGGCGAAAGCCCCGACCATAAAAGCCGAGACTGAAGCCGCGCCGTCGCTTGAATTGTCGGCACCCACAGCTGAAACGAAAGCTGAAACGAAAGCTGAGACTGAAGCTGAGACGAAAGCTGAAGAGGCACCCAAAGCTTCAGGAGCTAAAGTAGAGGCTAAAGTAGAAGCCAAAGCCGAAGCACCGGCAGTCTCAGCGCCGAGCGTTGATGCGGTCGCCGTGCAGCCGGTG
>JADHOK010000024.1 GCA_016779015.1 PS1 clade bacterium
AATCTCATTCTGCTGATTGTGGGCGGCAATGACACCACCCGTAACTCCATGTCGGCGTCTATCTATGGCTCCAATCTGTTCCCGGCCGAATGGGAAAAAGTGCGCGCCAATCGCGACCTTATCCCCAATACGGTGGCTGAGGTTATTCGCTGGCAAACGCCACTTTCCTACATGCGCCGCCGCGCTCTTGAGGATGTTGAGATGCACGGCAAGACCATCAAAAAAGGCGACAAGATTGCCATGTGGTATGTGTCGGGCAATCGCGATGAGCGCAAATTTGAAAATCCCAATGAGCTGATTTTCGACCGCCAGAACGCCCGCAATCACATCTCTTTCGGTTTTGGTATTCATCGTTGCTTCGGCAACCGTCTGGCCGAATTGCAATTGCAAATCCTGTGGGATGAAATGCTCAAGCGTTTCTCAAAAGTCGAGATTACCGGTGAACCGACACGCAGCTTGTCGAGCTTCGTTAAAGGCTACACCAAAATGAACGTTATTTGTCGCGACTGATGCTTAACGATTGCAAAGGAAAAGTCGCGCTGGTTACCGGTGCGGCGACTGGGATTGGGCGCTCTTGCGCGCGAGCCTTGGCACAAGCCGGCGCTGTCGTCATCGCCACTGATATTGATCAAAAAGGGGTTGAAGAAACCGCCTCCCTCATCACTGAGGCGGGCGGCACGGCGCGCGCTTTGGTGCAGGACGTGACGCAAGAGGATGTCTGGCAAGACATTATCAAAAATATCAAAGCCCAAGAAGGCAAGCTGCATGTGCTGGTCAATAATGCCGGTATTGCTGTCGGCGCGTCGATTACCGAAATGTCACTAGATGACTGGCAACGCCAGATCGCGATCAATCTCGATGGGGTTTTTCTAGGCTGTAAACACTCCATTCCGCTGATGACCGAAAGCGGCTCCGGCTCGATTATCAATATCTCATCCGTGGCCGGTTTGCGCGGCACGCCCGGGCTTAGCGGTTATTGCGCCACCAAAGGTGGGGTGCGTTTAATGTCGAAAGCCGTGGCGGTTGAATGCGCCAATAATGAATGGCCGGTGCGCTGCAACAGCCTGCATCCGGGCGTTATCGACACTGATATTTGGGGGCGTGAGATTGCCGGCATCGCCGAGAACAATCCTGACATGGTGGCACCGGGCGGCAATCGCATCGATGTCAATCTGGTGGCTATGGCGGTTCCCGGCGGCAAACCCGGCCTTCCGGATGATATCGCCAATGGCGTGGTCTATCTCGCTTCCGACGCCTCGTCTTACGTTAACGGCACAGAGCTGGTCATTGATTACGCCATGACGGCGCGATAGTCTGACTGCAGTTTTTGATTTTCAG
This sequence comes from PS1 clade bacterium, assembly GCA_016779015.1. GTDB lineage: Bacteria > Pseudomonadota > Alphaproteobacteria > RS24 > RS24 > UBA8337. The sequence continues at coordinate 1,339 of JADHOK010000024.1, forward strand.
TAGGATTTTGCATGTCTGTTGACGGCATTTTTCCGGCTATGCCGGACGATATTTATCTGACCGATAAAGGCAAACCCGCTTGCCTTATCCGCGCGCTGACACCGGCAGCCCTTGATGAATGGCGCAAAGGTTTGGCCGGGCCGCATCTGGCGTGGATGGAAACGGCGCATTTCACCGCCGCTAGCGGCGAAGTGCTGCTGCTGCCCGATACGGCGGGGGGGCTGGAAGCGGTGCTTTTGGGACTGGGCAAAACGCCCGACCCGATGGCTTTGGCGGCTTTGCCGAAAAAATTGCCGGCCGGTGCTTACCGCCTCGATGCCGCCGCGCCCGCACAGGTGCGCGCCATGGCGCCGCTGGCTTGGGCTATGGGGTGTTATCGTTTCGAGCTTTACAAACAAAGTGCGCCCGCGAGCGACTGGCCGCAATTGGTGTTGGATAAAGATACCGACCGCGCTCGTATCGACCGCCTCAACCGCGCCGTCTATTCGGCGCGCCATCTCATCAACACGCCGGCCGCCGATATGGGGCCGGAAGCGTTGGAGGCGGTGATGCAAAAACTCGCCAAGCAGCACAAAGCCGAGCTGAACGTCATCAGCGGCGATGCGCTGCTCGCAGAAAATTATCCGATGATTCACGCCGTCGGGCGCGCCGCCAAACAAGCGCCGCGTTTTCTCGACCTGACTTGGAACGGGGCGGATGCAGCCGATGCGCCCAGACTGACGCTTATCGGCAAAGGCGTGTGTTTCGATACGGGCGGCCTCAATTTGAAGCCCGGCAATTATATGGATTTGATGAAAAAGGATATGGGCGGCGCGGCGCTGGCCATTGCGCTGGCCGATGCGGTGATGGATGCGGGCCTGCCGGTGCGCTTGCGCCTGATGATAGGCGCGGTGGAAAACGCCATCGGGCCGGATGCGTTTCGCCCCGGCGATGTGCTGGCGAGCCGCAAAGGTTTGACCGTCGAGATCGGCAATACCGATGCCGAAGGGCGACTGGTGCTGGCCGATATGCTGGCTGAAGCGGATACGCAAAACCCCGATGTGATGATTGATTTCGCGACTTTGACCGGCGCGGCGCGCGTCGCCATGGGCCCTGAGGTAACGCCGTTTTACACCCATTCCGACGCATTGGCCGAAGGGCTGGCGCGGGCCGCTGCCCAAGAAAACGACCCGCTTTGGCGGATGCCGCTTTGGGCCGGATATGATGGTTGGCTTGATAGCGATATCGCTGATGTTAATCATATCTCCAGCTCGCCCATGGGCGGCTCGATTACCGCGGCGCTGTTTCTGTCCCGCTTTGTTGAAACGTGCCCCGACTGGGTGCATTTCGACACTTATGCGTGGAACGTGAAAGCCCGCGCCGGACGCCCGGTCGGCGGCGAGGCGCAAGCCATCCGCGCCGTCTATCATTATTTGGAAGCGCGTTTTGGCGGCTAAGCCGAAACCCGATCCGCGTCTCAACCCGTGGCGCGATGATTTGGCGGCGGCGCATTTGCGCGGCGAAGTCGAAGCCCCAAAATTTGTCGAAGGTGTGGTGAAGCAGGTTACCTCGCCGGTTGCCACGCTGCGGCGCAGTCCGGCCGATGGCGCCATGCAGGACACGCAATTGCTATATGGCGAGACGTTTCGCGTCTTTGAGACGAAAAATGGCTGGGCTTGGGGACAGGCCGAAAGCGATGATTATGTCGGCTATGTGCCGGATAATGCATTTAATACGGAGGGCGAACCGGTGCAGCCGAGCACCCATTGGCTGACCGCGCTTAGAAGTTTTGTCTATCGCGATGCCGATATTAAAAGCCGCCCGCTCATGGCGATTTCTTTCGGCGCGCGCTTGGCGGTGACCGCCACCCAGAATAATTTCGCCGCGCTGGCCGGTGGCGGATTTTTGTACGCGCCGCATATGGCACCGATAGATGCGTTTGAAACCGATCCGGTTGCGGTGGCGCGGCGCTTTATCGGGGCGCCGTATTTCTGGGGCGGCCGCGAGGCGACCGGTCTCGATTGCTCGGCCCTGGTGCAAGCGGCGTTGATGGCGTGCGGCTTTGCCTGCCCGCGCGATAGCGATATGCAAGAAGCCGCTCTCGGTGTCCCCCTGGGTGTCGCCCTCGGAGGCGGGGCCAGTGAAGAGGCCAGTGATGGGGCCAGTGAAGGGGCCAGTGAAGGGGTCGAGACACTCGCTTATGGCGATATTGTCTTTTGGAAAGGCCATGTCGGTTTTATTTCCGGCGATAATTTACTGCTGCACGCCAACGCGCATCATATGGCGGTGGCGGAAGAGCCGTTTGACGCAGCTTGCGCGCGCATCAAAGCCGCCGGCGGCGGCGCGGTCACGTCGATCAAGCGTCTTTAGCCGTCTAAGGCGGCGGCCAGCAATTCTTGCGTATAGGTCTCGCGCGGTGCGGTGAAAATCTGCTCGGCGGCACCTTCTTCTACACAGACGCCGTTTTGCATCACCATGACGCGGTGGGACAGCGCGCGCACCACTTTCAAATCATGGCTGATAAATAAATAGGTCAGACCTTTTTCAGCTTGCAGGCGGCGCAACAGGGCGATGATGTGCGCCTGCACGGAGCGGTCGAGCGCGCTGGTCGGTTCGTCCAGCACGATAAATTGCGGCTCCAAAATAAGCGCGCGGGCAATGGCGATGCGTTGTCGTTGGCCGCCGGAAAACTCATGCGGATAACGCGCCGCCATTTCGGGGTCGAGCTCGACCTCGCGCATAATGTCGGCAAGGCGCGCGGCCACCGCGTCGCGGTTGAGCTGCGGCTCGTGCAGTTTCAACCCCTCGGTAATGATATCGCCGACACTCATGCGCGGGGAAAGCGAGCCAAACGGGTCTTGAAAAACGATTTGCATATGTTTGCGCAGCGTGCGGCGGGCTTTGCGCGAGACGCCGATAATATCGCGCCCGTCAAAGCGCGCTTTGCCGTTGGCCGCTTGCAGCCCCAAAAGCGCGCGTCCCAAAGTGGTTTTTCCCGAACCGCTTTCGCCGACAATGCCCAGCGTCTCGCCGCGATTGACGGTGAAAGAAATATCGGTGACGGCTTTCACATAATCAGTGGTGCGGCGCATCAGGCCGGTTTTGACCGGAAACCAGACGCGCAAATTATCGGCCTCAATAAGCGGCTCGGTGGTTTCCAGCGGTGGCGCGGTGCCGCTCGGCTCGGCATTGATAAGCTGGCGCGTATAGGGGTGCTTTGGGGTGTTGAAAACATCATCCACCGCACCGTCTTCGACAATATCGCCGTGCTGCATCACATAAATCCGCTCAGCCATATTCTTGACCACGCCGAGGTCATGGGTGATGAGCAGCACCGCCATGCCGAATTCAGCTTGCAGCTCTTTCAACAAATCGAGGATTTGTTTTTGAATGGTCACATCGAGGGCGGTTGTCGGCTCGTCGGCGATAAGAAGGTCGGGCTGATTGGCCAGCGCCATGGCAATCATGACGCGCTGTCTTTGCCCGCCCGATAATTCATGCGGCAGGGCGCTCATGCGTTTTTCAGCATCGGGAATACCGACACGGGTCAGCAGGCGCAATGTCTCAACGCGCGCGGCACTACGGCTTAGCCCCTGATGTATTTCAATAATTTCAGATATTTGTTTTTCGATGGAATGCAGCGGATTGAGCGAGGACATCGGCTCTTGGAAAATCATCGAAATGCGATTGCCGCGCACCGAACGTATTTCAGCCTCGGGCAGGCCCAATAAATCGGCACCCTCGAACAGCACTTTGCCGCTATCGTGAAACGCCGTCGGATAGGGCAGCAGCTTGAGGATGGACAATGCGCTGACCGATTTTCCCGAGCCGCTTTCGCCGACCAGACCGACCGTCTCGCCATGGCGGATATGAAACGACACGCCATTGACGGCGATGGATTTTTGCCCGTCGCTGATAAAGCCGACCGAGAGATTTTCAACTTTGAGGAGGTCTGTCATGCGCGCCTCACATCAATGTCTTGCGCGGGTCAAACGCGTCGCGCACCGCTTCGCCGATAAAAATCAGCAGCGACAGCATGGCGGCAATGGTGAAAAAGCCCGACAGGCCGAGCCACGGGGCTTGCAAATTGGCTTTGCCCTGGGCCAGCAATTCGCCCAATGAGGGCGAGCCGGGCGGCAGGCCGAAACCGAGAAAATCAAGCGAGGTCAAAGTGGTGATGGAGGCGTTCAGGATAAACGGCATGAAAGTCAGCGTCGCCACCATGGCATTGGGCAAAAGATGGCGCCGCATAATGGTGGTGTTGGAGACACCCAGCGCGCGCGCCGCCTCGACATATTCGAAATTACGCGCGCGCAAAAATTCGGCACGCACCACGCCGACCAGTGCCACCCAAGAAAACAAAAGCAGAATGCCAAGCAATATCCAAAAGCCCGGCTCGATGACGGCGGCGATGATGATGAGCAGGTATAGCGACGGCACGGATGTCCAAATTTCGATAAAGCGCTGCATCGCCAAATCGGTCCAGCCGCCGAAATAGCCCTGCACGGCCCCCGCCGCAATGCCGATAATCGACGAAACAATGGTCAGTGCCAGACCGAACAGCACCGAGATACGAAAGCCGTAAATCAACCGCGCCAGCACATCACGGCCTTGGTCGTCTGTGCCCAGCCAGTTCTCGGCGCTGGGCGGGGCCGGAGCCGGACGGTCAAGATTGAGATTGATGGTGTCGTAGCTATAGCGCAGTGGCGGCCAGATGATGAAACCGTCCTTGTCGCCGCGCTCGCCCTCAATCAGCGCCACCACAAAAGGGTCGCGATAATCCGCCTCGGTGGCGAAATCGCCGCCAAATTCGGTCTCGGCATAGGCCACGAAAACTGGCATATAGAAGCCGCCCTCATGGCGAATGAGCAGCGGTTTATCATTGGCCAGAAATTCCGCAAACAGGGTGAGAAAAAACAATATGCCGAACAGCCAGAGCGATACCACGCCGCGCCGATTGGCTTTGAAATTGCGCCAGCGCCGCTGGTTGAGCGGCGATATGGTGAGCGCTTTGCCCATCGTGCTAGCCTTGCCCCCGCGCTTCAAAATCAATACGCGGGTCAACCCACATATAAGTCAGGTCGGAAACCAGCGTCACAATGAGGCCGATGAGACCGAAAATATACAAGCTGGCAAAGACCACCGGATAATCGCGATTGATAATGCTCTCGTAAGATAAAAGCCCCAAACCGTCGAGCGAGAAAATGGTCTCGATGAGCAACGAGCCGGTGAAAAAAGCGCCGATAAAAGCGCCCGGAAAACCGGCAATTACAATCAGCATGGCGTTGCGAAAAACATGCCCGTAAAGCACGCGGGATTCGTCCAGCCCTTTGGCGCGCGCGGTGACGACATATTGTTTGCGTATCTCGTCGAGAAAGGCATTTTTGGTCAATAGCGAGGTGGTGGCAAAACCGGCAATGGTCATGGCCAGCACCGGCAGGGTGATGTGCCAGAGATAATCGCCGATTTGGCCAAGCGTGCTCAGCTCGTCAAAATTATCCGAGGTCAGGCCGCGCAGAGGGAACCAGTCGAAATATGAGCCGCCGGCAAACAGCACAATCAGCATCACCGCGAACAAAAAACCCGGTATCGCATAGCCGACAATAATCACCGCGCTGGTCCAGACATCGAAGCGCGTGCCGTCGCGCCGCGCTTTGGCGATGCCCAGTGGGATGGAGATGAGATAAGTTAGAAGCGTCGTCCATAGCCCCAAAGTGATGGAGACCGGCAGTTTTTCCATGATTAAATCGACCACCGGAATATCGCGGTAATAGCTCTCGCCGAAATCAAAGCGCGCATAATCGGCAATCATTTTGAAAAAGCGTTCATGCATTGGCTTGTCAAAGCCGAACTGCGCTTCCAGCTCGGCGATAAATTCCGGATCGAGACCTTGCGCGCCGCGATAACGCGAATTGACCGCCGCTTGGGTCGCCGCATTGGCGTTCATCGCGCCGCTATCTTGGGTGCTGGTAAAGCGTGACGTTGCGCCGACATCATGGCCCTGCAATTGCGCAATCACCCGCTCCACCGGCCCGCCCGGTGCGAATTGCACAATCGCGAAGCTGATGGCCATAATGCCGAAAATGGTCGGCACCATGAGCAAAAGACGGCGGAGAATATAGGCGGCCATAGATTATTTTTCCTTCCACCAAATGGTCGGGAAGCCGAGATCGTGTTTGGGCATATTGCTCGGGCGCTTCAGCCCTTGCCAATAAGCGAGGCGCTCATGCGGGGCGTGCCATTGCGGCATGATGTAATGATTGGAGATTAAAACCCGGTCGAGCGCGCGCGTCGCGGTCACCAGAGCGGCCCGCGATTTGGCGAAGATCAGCTGCTCGATAAGCGTGTCCACGGCCGGGTCTTTAATGCCGACATAATTGCGCCCACCCGGCCTGTCGGCCGCCGCCGATGACCAATAATCGCGCTGCTCATTACCCGGCGATAAAGACTGCGCGAAGCTCATCACCACAGCGTCGAAATCATAATTGGTAACGCGGTTTTGATATTGCGTCGGGTCAATGGTGCGCAGCTTGGCGTCAATGCCCAGCTTGGCGAGGTTTTTGATATAGGGCGCGACAATGCGCTCAAACGCCGGTTGCACCAACAGAAACTCAATGGTGAAGATCTGACCGTCTTTTTGCAATTTGCCGTCGACAATGCCCCAGCCCGCCTGCTCGAACAAGGCGCGGGCTTTTCTCAAATTGGCGCGGATATTGCCACTGGCATCGGAGACCGGATTTTGAAATAGCGGGCCGAAAGTCTTGGCCGGTAATTTATCGCGCAGCGGTTCCAAGAGTTTCAGCTCATCAGCTGAAGGGGGGCCGCTGGCGGCCAGCTCCGAGCCCTGAAAAAACGAACCGGTGCGGGCATATTGGCCGTAAAATAAATTCTTTTTGGTCCATTCGAAATCATAGGCCCAGTTCAGCGCCTCGCGGACGCGGATATCGTCAAAACGCGGACGCCGCAAATTGAAAACAAAACCCTGCATACCGGCGGAGTTTTCAAGCGTCACCGTCTCCTTCACCATCTCGCCGCTGGCCACGGCGGGCGTGTCATAGCCGGTGGCCCAAATGCGCGAGGAGAACTCGCTGCGGAAATCCACCTCGCCGGCTTTTAACGCCTCAAACGCCACTGTGTCGTCGCCGAAATAGATATATTTTATCTCGCCAATATTGTTTTTGCCGATATTGACGTTCAAATCTTTGGCCCAGTAATCATCGCGGCGCTGATAGGTGATGGCGCGTCCGGCATCGACGGTGCTGATTTTATAAGGCCCTGAAACCGGCGGTATTTCCAAAGTCGTATCGGCCAGCGAGCGCCCCTCAGCGTTCCAATAATCTTTTTTGAGAATCGGCAACTGGCCCAATATCATCGGCAATTCGCGGTTTCCGGTTTGGCCGAAGCGGAAGGTAATCTCATGCGCATTGGGGCTGTCATAGCCCACCACATCGGCGTAATAGGCGCGGTAAAAAGGATGCGCTTTTTTGAGCGCCGTCAAAGAAAACGCCACATCGTCGGCGGTGATGGGGCTGCCGTCAGAAAACGTCGCTTTTTTATTGAGGCGGAAACTGACGGAAGAATAATCATCGGCATGGCGCACCGCTTCGGCGATGAGGCCATATCCGGCGCTCGCTTCATCCAGCGAGCCGGTCATCAGCGTGTCGTGTATCAAGCCCAAGCCGGTGGCGGCGTTGCCTTTAATGGTGAACCGATTGAGATTATCAAACGAGCCAATAGCGGCGATGCGCACCGCGCCGCCTTTCGGCGCTGATTTATTGATATAGGGAAAATGCGCGAAGCCTTTCGGCAAGTCCGGCTTGCCGAATAATGACAGGCCGTGCATCCAATCACCGGCCCGCGCATTAAACGGCAAAAGCACAAGGGCGAGTAAACAAAGAACACGCATCAGAGGGGACATGATATCTCCATATCAAGGCAAAACAAGCCTAACAGGGCTTTTCAACAAAGCCGGATGAAGCGCTATGGAAGCAAAAATAAAGGCCGCGGACAAGTTGCTTGTGCGCGGCCTCGAAGCTCTTGAACAGGCTTATTTCAAGCTGTCGAGATAAGCGATGATATTGGCGCGGTCTGTGGCTTTTCGAAGGCCGGCAAAAGCCATATTTGTTCCGGCTGCGTATTTTTTCGGATTTTCCAAAAACCCGTTCAGCGCTTCATAATCCCACGCACCGTCCATGCCGGCCAGTGCGCCGGAATAAGTAAAGCCGAAATGTTGGCCGATGCCGCGGTCAACAATACCGTAGAGCGCCGGGCCGATTTTATTGGCCCCGCCGGGCTCGAAGCTGTGGCAGGAAACGCATTTCTTCGCTACTTTCATGCCTTTATCGATGGAGGCCGAGGCCAGCATATCGGCTATCGGCACAACCTCTTCGGCGACCGCGGCAACCGCAACAGCGCCTTCTTCTTCAACGCCCTCGACCACATAAGCAGTGGGGTCGGCGGGTTCAGCTTCGAACATAATGCCGCCAAGGTTTTGCACGCCCAGATAGACAAGCAAGGTGAACAATACGGCACCGGCGATTTTATTAAGTTCAAAACTGTCCATTTTTTCCCCCAAAGACTGCACAAGGTCACAAACAGCAAGCCGAATTTCGGCTGGTGAATTTCGTGCGCAACATACGCAATTTGACCGCCCAACCCTATTGTTTCCGCTTGCGGCCTAGCGTCGCACAGATTAGGAAAAGAACCAGTGAGTCGCAACCATATCGAATTGGCGGAGCAAACAATCTATGGCGGGACAAAACCCGATAATCCTCATTCCGGCGCGCCTGGCCTCAACACGCCTGCCGAACAAACCTTTGGCGCCGATCGGCGGCTTGGCGATGATTGTGCAGGTTCTAAAGCGCGCGCAGGAAGCCGATTGCGGCCGCGTCGTTGTGGCGGCGGCCGAGGCCGAGATTGCCGAGACTGTGGAGGCGGCCGGCGGCGAAGCGGTGCTCACCGATCCGGCGCTGCCATCGGGGTCCGACCGCATTCACGCGGCGCTGCAATCGGTCGATGAAAAGCGCGCCCATGATGTCGTCATTAATTTGCAGGGCGACCTGCCGACGCTGGAGCCGGTTTTGGTGCGCGATTGTCTGACGGCGCTCGATGGTGCGGATATGTCGACATTGGTGGCTGAAATCAGCGACCCGCAGGAGCGCGATAATCCGAATGTGGTAAAGGCCGTTTTATCGTTCGAAACCGACAAAAAAGCCTCCCATTTGGCGCGGGCGCTTTATTTTACGCGCGCCACCGCGCCGTCCGGTGACGGGCCGCTCTATCACCATATCGGCATTTACGGTTACACCCGCGCGGCGCTCGATAAATTCGTGGCACTGCCGCCATCGCCGCTCGAGCAGCGCGAAAAGCTCGAGCAATTACGCGCGCTGGAAGCCGGTTTCACCATTCACGCGGCGCTTGTCGACACCGTGCCGGTGGGCGTTGATACGCCCGAAGACTTGGCGCATGCTGAGGCAGTGTTGCAAAAACAGGGACAAATCTAGATGCGTAAAATAGCTTTTCAGGGCGAGTTGGGTGCCAATAGCCATATCGCCTGCGCCGATTGTCACCCCGAAATGGAAGCCTTGCCTTGCGCCAGTTTCGACGATGCATTCGCCGCTTTGCGCGATGGCACGGCGGCGTTGGCCATGATGCCGGTGGAGAACACGGTGGCGGGGCGCGTCGCTGATATTCACCGCCTATTGCCGGGCTCTAAACTTTATATTGTTGGCGAGCATTTCATGCGCGTGAACCATTGCCTGTTGGCGCTGCCGGGGGCTGATGAGGGCACACTTCACCACGTGCACAGCCACGAAATGGCGCTCGGCCAATGCCGCAATCTGATAAGCGAATTGGGGCTGACGCCGCATGTCGCCGCCGACACGGCGGGCAGTGCGCGCGACCTCGCCGCTTCCCAACAGGCCGGTCACGCAGCCATTGCGTCTAAATTGGCGGCGCAGATTTACGGCCTCGATGTGTTGCGCGAAAACATTGAAGACAGCGCCAGCAATACGACGCGCTTTCTCATCATGTCGGCGACCCCTGATGATGCCGAGCCGGATGAAGAAAATGTCATCACCAGTTTTATCTTTCGTGTGCGCAATGTGCCGGCGGCGCTCTATAAGGCGTTGGGTGGCTTTGCGACCAATAAGGTCAATATGACCAAGCTGGAAAGCTATCAACCGAACGGATTTTTGGCGACGCAGTTTTACGCCGATATTGAAGGCCATCCGGAAAGCGAGCCGGTGCGACTGGCGCTGGAGGAATTGAATTTCTACTGTTCGGAAATGGATATTCTGGGCGTCTACAAAGCCGCGCCCGAACGCGCCGCGCTGCAAGACCAATAATTCTTTCGACTAGTTTCCTTCGGCGAAAGCCTGCATCAGCTGATGCGCTATCGCCATTGCCGGTGGCACGCCCAGCGGGCCGTCGCCGCGCATGGAGGAAATCACATCGGCGCGAGCGATCCAGCGCGCTTCTTCCAGCTCCACCTCATCGACGCTGACCTTAAGCGAGCTGGCTTCGGCCATGCAGCCAATCATTAAAGAGCTGGGGAAAGGCCAGGGCTGGGTGCCCAGATAGGTGACCGAATTTATTTCCAGACCGGCCTCTTCTTGCAGTTCGCGCGCCACCGCTTCTTCAATGGTCTCGCCCGGCTCCATAAAACCGGCCAGCGCGCTCAGCATGCCGTCGGGCCAGCCGCGTTGGCGCCCAAGCAGACACTGGTCTTCATAGGTTGCCAGCATAATGACCACCGGATCGGTGCGCGGAAAATGCTCGGCACCGCAATTGCCGCATTGGCGTTTATAGCCGCCCTCCAGCATTTGCGACGGCGCGCCGCATTGGGCGCAAAAGCCGTGGCGCAAATGCCAGTCCAGCATGCCTTTGGCTTGCGCCAATATGGCCAGCTCGGTGCGCGGCATATCGCCGGCCGCGGCCAGCGCGCGCAAATCCTCAAACATCCCCATGCCTTTGAACGGCCCCATATCCTCGGGATTGCTCATATGGCTGATATCGGCGGCAAAAAGCGGCTTACCGCGCCGGTTGAGGCCTAGAAAAACCAAAGTCCTATCGGCGCGCTCGAAATCAAAAGCATCCCCAAAAGCGGCTTTCGGCAGATAGCCGACATCGCGGCCATCGCCCGGTTGTATTTCGGGCAGCACCAATGGCTGCAAATTCCACAGCGGCACAATCAGCGCATTGTCAGAGGCCAGCTGCGCCGCCAACCAGTCGGCATCGCCGCGCAAATGCCCGGCGCGGTCGAGCGGGTTATTGGCAAACATGATGGGGTTTTCGGCCAGAGCCATACAAAATCTCCTCAGACGCGGGGCCGCGGGCCTCTCCTATCGAACGGCCCAACAGTGCCATTGCAATCTATCCCCGTCAATCGGCGCACGTTGTTTGAAAGGGGCTGCACCGGTGCGCGCTCTCTGCTATAAAGGAAGGGAGAGATTGGCGGCAGACGCATCCCTCGCCAACCGGGTCAGATCCGGAAGGAAGCAGCCCTAACGAGTTCGGTGCGGGTTGCCTGTCCAGTCTCTCACCTCTCATGCCGCGGACTGCACCGAGCCAATTAAAGGTCGGGGTCCCAAGGCGGCGATGATGATAATTACGACAGCGCCGGGGCGATAATGACCGAAGAAACCAAAGACCAATATCCCGAAGAAGCTGTCGCGACGTCGCAAGACGCCGACCAAGAAAACCCGACACAAACCGAGCAGGCGCCCGAATTTTCCGATGATGCGCCAGGCTTTGACATGCTGGCCGAGGCCGATAGCGATAATAAAGTTGAAACCGATGAAGCCTCGCCGAGCGCGACCGGCGACAGCTATAAAGTGCTGGCGCGCAAATATCGCCCGCGCAATTTTGACGATTTGATTGGCCAAGAAGCCATGGTGCAGACGCTGACCAATGCGTTTGACAGCGGCCGCATCGCGCATGGTTTTATGCTGACCGGTGTGCGCGGTGTCGGCAAAACCACCACGGCGCGCATATTGGCGCGCGCGCTCAATTATCAGACCGATAGCGTTGACGCGCCGAGCATGGCGTTGACCGAAAATGGGGCGCATTGCGAAGCAATTATGGACGGCACGCATGTCGATGTTATCGAGATGGACGCTGCCTCGCGCACCGGCATTGGCGATATTCGTGAGATTATCGACAATGTGCGCTACACGCCCAGCGCCGCGCGCTTCAAAGTCTATATTATTGACGAGGTGCACATGCTGTCGAAGCCGGCATTTAACGGCCTTCTGAAGACGCTGGAAGAACCGCCTGCGCATGTGAAATTTATTTTCGCCACGACGGAAATCCGCCAAGTGCCGGTTACCGTGCTGTCGCGCTGCCAACGTTTTGATCTCCGCCGCCTGACGTTGGACGACACGCAAAAGCTGCTGGCGCGCACCTGCGGGTCGGAGAATGTATCGCTGCCCGAAGAAGCGCTGAAGCTCATCGCCCGCGCGGCCGACGGCTCGGCGCGCGATGCGCTGTCGTTGCTCGACCGCGCTTTGGCGCATATCAATCCGAATGATGAGAGCGGTATCGATGAGGCGACCATGCGCGGGCTGTTGGGGCTTGCCGATAGGGCGCGCATTTTCGACCTGTTTGATTTGGTCATGGCGGGGCAAGTCCCCGAGGCTTTGGCCGAGTTTGAAGCGCAATATGTGATGGGCGCTGACCCGGCGGTGATACTGGCCGATATGGCCGAGCTGACGCATTGGCTGACGCGGCTGAAATTCGTGCCCGCCGCGCAGGAAGACATTGCTTTTTCGGCGCAATTACGAAGCCGCGGGGTTGAGGCGGCGGCGCAGTTATCGACGCGGATTTTGTCGCGCGTCTGGCAGGTGCTGCTGGCCGGCACGGATGAAGCGGCGCGCGCCGGCAATGCCCGCGCGGCGGCTGAGATGGTGCTGATACGCCTCGCGCATCTGGCCGATATGCCGTCTCCCGAAGAGCTTATCAAACAATATGAGGCGACGCCCGCTGCGGCTCCTCCGCAAGGTGGCGCGCCCGGCGCGTCCGGTGCGTCCTCTGGGGCATCTGCGCCTTCTGGGTCATCTGCGCCTTCTGGGGCATCTGTACCATCGGGGCCTGTTGCCGCCGCCGCGCCACAGGCTGCCGCGCAGGCTCAAACCGCGCCGCTATTGCAAAATTTTCAAGCGGTGGTCAATTTGGTCGCCGATAAGCGCGATATCGGCCTCAAACACGCGCTCGAAAACGGCGTTCATCTGGTGGCTTTTGAAGCCGCCGCCTTTACCC
>JADHOK010000025.1 GCA_016779015.1 PS1 clade bacterium
GCGGTCAACGACCTCATATTTTTTCAGGTCATCGCAATAGGGCGACATGGTCGGTGAGCCATAGGTGACAGGCAGCGAGCGGCGCAAGTCGGCCATGCTGGCATCGCCCGCGCGCTCCAGCATGTCACAAATAGCGATAGCGGTAACAATGCCATCGTCATAGCCACGCCCCACCGGCGCGTTAAAAAAGAAGTGTCCCGATTTCTCAAAGCCGGCCAGCGCGCCAATCTCATGCGTGTGGCGCTTCATATAAGAATGTCCGGTCTTCCAATATTGCGTGGTCGCCCCGGCTGCTTGCAACTCCGGGTCGGTCATAAACAAGCCGGTCGACTTCACATCGGCGACAAACACCGCGCCATCGTGTTGGCGCGCCAAGTCGCGGCCGACCAGCACGCCCATTTTATCGGCAAAGATTTCTTCACCCTCATTATCCACCACGCCGCAGCGGTCGCCATCGCCGTCAAAAGCAAAACCGATATCGGCCTTTGCTTCCAGAACGGCGTCGCGCAAAGCGTGCAGCATTTTCATATCCTCGGGATTGGGGTTGTGATTGGGGAAGCTGTGGTCAAGGTCGCAATTCAACTCCACCACATCGACGCCCAACGCTCTCAGCACCTGCGGCGCAAACGCGCCCGCCGTGCCATTGCCGCAGGCGACCACGGCTTTCAGCTTGCGCTTGAAAGGCGCGCGGTCAGACAGGTCATCTTTATAAGCTTGCGCGACGCCCTCGACGCGCTCATAAGCGCCGCCATCACGCGCCACACCTTTATTCTCCAGCACCATATCGCGCAGCGCCGACATTTCATCGGGGCCGAAAGTCAGTGGTCGCGCCGCGCCCATTTTGACGCCGGTCCAGCCATTATCATTATGGCTCGCCGTCACCATGGCAACGGCGGGCGCGTCGAGATGAAACTGCGCGAAATAAGCGGTCGGCGACAGGGCGAGGCCGATATCGAGCACTTTTACCCCGGCGCTCATCAGTCCGGTGGTCAGCGCCAGCTTGATGCTTTGCGAGTAGGAACGAAAATCATGGCCGACGACAATGCGCGGCTGTTCGGCGTCCCCCAACAGGTCGAACAATACATTGCCGAGACCGAAACCCAATGCTTGCATGCCCGAAAGATTAATCTCATCGGGAAAGCGCCAGCGCGCGTCATATTCGCGAAAGCCCGTCGGTTTGACCAACGGCGCATTCTCAAACGCTTCGCTATTGGGTTTCAAATCATCTTGAGGTTTCGACAACATAAACGGGCTCCGCGGGAGGGGGTAAACACCATTTGCTGATAGCAGATTTACCGCATAGGGAAAACCGCCTATAACCGCGCCATGAGCGCAGATGACAAGAACCAACAGGAAATTATCCGGCTGACGCTGAGCGACCAGACAATGCCTGATATTCAGATCGACGGCTTGCCGTCCTTCGACCCCGGTTGGGTATGGTTGGCCGGGGCCGGGCCGGGTGACCCGGGCCTGCTGACGCTACACGCGGTCAATGCACTGAAACAAGCGGATAAAGTGATATATGACGCGCTGGTGTCAGAGGATATTCTGTCTCTGGTGCGCCCCGAAGCGGAGCTGTTTTACGCCGGTAAGCGCGGCGGCAAGCCAAGCTGGAACCAACAGGACATCACAGACAGGCTGATTGAACTGGCGCGAGACGGCCATCGCGTGCTGCGTTTGAAAGGCGGCGACCCGTTTATTTTCGGCCGTGGCGGAGAGGAAGCGCAAGCGCTGGTGGCGGCCGATATACCGTTTCGCGTCATTCCGGGCATTTCAGCCGGTGTCGGTGGCCTCGGTTATGCCGGCATTCCGGCCACGCATCGCGACGTCAATCACGCCGTTACCTTTGTCACCGGTCATTTGGCGGGTAAGACCTCAAAACAGGGCGAAGCGGAAAAGCTCGACTGGGCGTCGATTGCCAAAGCCTCACCGGTGATTGTCATTTACATGGCGATGAGCCGCTTGGCCGTCATCGCTGACCTGCTGATGCAAGCCGGTCGCAGCGCCGATGAACCGGTGGCGATTGTCACCCACGCCACCACGCCGCGCCAGCGTGTCGTTACCGGTCGGTTGGCTGAGGCGGCTGATATGGCAGAAAAACGCGGGCTGGAGCCGCCATCGATTATCGTCATTGGGCAGGTCGTGGAATTGGCCGAAACCCTTGCTTGGTTCGGGGACGCGCCGGTCTGATTTAGGAAGTGGTTTTGAGGGTCGCGAGGCGGGCCGGTAATTGGGCCAGCACGGCGCGCTTTTCATCGTCTGAAAAGCCTGACCAGCCGCCGATTTCTTTCATTTTGCGGCCGCAGCCAATGCAAAAACCGGCACGCGCAGAAATCGCGCAAACGCGCT
Source organism: PS1 clade bacterium (assembly GCA_016779015.1). Classification (GTDB taxonomy): domain Bacteria; phylum Pseudomonadota; class Alphaproteobacteria; order RS24; family RS24; genus UBA8337. The sequence continues at coordinate 2,350 of JADHOK010000025.1, forward strand.
TGCAGGGTGATTTCGGCTGGCTTTGCTCCTGACTCATGCGTTTTCATTAACATAAAATGACTGATGCGTCATTTTTTCCCTTTTGGGGGCGCGATTCACATTGATTCAGCCTGCGTTTTGGCTAAATTCGGATAAATTTACATGGAGAATGAGATGGATATCGAATTTGCACCCCAGGACGAAGATTTTCGCGCCGAAGTGCGCAGCTTTATCGAAGAAAACTACCCGAAACATCTGGTCGGCGCAGACCGCGGTGATCTGAGCAAAGAAGATTTTCTCGCTTGGCACAAAATTCTCGCCAAAAAAGGTTGGGTCGCGCCAAGCTGGCCGGAAGAATTTGGCGGCACCGGCTGGACGGTGACGCAGAAGTATATTTGGAACGAAGAAAGCGCTTCGTTCGGCACCATTCCGCCGCTGCCTTTTGGCATCGGTATGTTGGGGCCGGTGATTTACACCTTCGGCAATCAAGAGCAAAAAGACTGGGTTCTGCCGGGCATTTTGTCGGGTGAGACGTGGTGGTGTCAGGGCTATTCAGAGCCGGGTGCCGGTTCTGACCTTGCCGGTCTGAAAACCAAAGCCGAGCTCGATGGCGACGAATATGTGGTCAATGGCCACAAAATCTGGACGACGCTGGCTCAGCATGCTGACTGGATGTTCTGCCTCGTGCGCACCTCGAGCGAAGGCAAGCCGCAAGAGGGTATTTCCTTCCTGCTCATCGACATGAACACGCCGGGTATTGAGGTGAAGCCGATTATCACCATTGATGGTGGTCACGAAGTCAATGAAGTATTCCTGACCGATGTTCGCGTGCCGGCCAAAAATCTGGTGGGCGAGCAGGACAAAGGCTGGACCATTGCCAAGTTCTTGCTCGGTAATGAGCGTTCGGGCATTGCCGGTGTGGCGCGTTCGAAAAAAGCCATTGACCGCTTGCGTGATATTGCGCGCGCTGAATTGGAAGACGGCAAGCCGTTGCTCGATTGTGGTGCATTTTCTCGCAAAATCGCCGAGCTGGAGATTGACCTGACGGCGCTCGAATATACTGAATTGCGCACGCTGGCCTCTGAGAGTAAAGGCCAAGGCCCGGGGCCGGAAAGCTCAATTCTGAAAATTAAAGGTACGGAAATCCAGCAACGGATTACCGAGTTGACCATGGAAGCGGTCGGCAATTATGCGTCACCTTGGGTGCCGCAGCTTGACCGTGGTGATAATTATCTGGCGATTGGGCCGGAGCATGCCGAGGGCGTGTCGCAAACCTATTTCAACAATCGTAAGACCTCGATTTACGGCGGGTCGAACGAAATTCAACGCAATATCATTGCCAAAATGGTGCTGGGTCTCTAGGCTCACGGCACGCATAACCGAGAGGGAATTTGAACAGTGGATTTTAGTTTTACCGAAGAGCAAACGCTGCTGCGCAATATGGTGCAGAGCTTTGTTCAGGACAATTATGATTTCGACAGCCGCATGAAAATCGTCCATAGCGATGAGGGCATGAGCCACGAAATCTGGGGGCAATTTGCCGAGCTCGGTCTTTTGGCCGCGCCGTTCTCCGAAGAGATGGGCGGCCTTGACGGTGGTCCTATCGAAACCATGGTGATTATGGAAGAACTGGGCCGCGGTCTGGTGGTCGAGCCCTATCTGCCGACGGTTGTGCTGTGCGGTGGTATTTTGAACCGCCACGGGTCGGACGCGCAAAAAGAAGCGCATCTGGCCGGCATTATTGGCGGCGAGGATATTTGGGCGCTGGCTTATTCTGAGCCGCAAAGTCGCTTCAATCCGGCCGACGTTCTGACCTCGGCCAAAGCCGATGGCGATGGCTATGTGCTCAATGGCACGAAAGCCGTTGTCGCTGCAGCGCCTTGGGCCAATAAACTGATTGTCTCGGCACGGATTTCCGGCGACCAGCGCGATAGCGACGGGCTGGGCTTGTTCATCGTCGAAAAATCGGCCGATGGCGTTTCAACGCAAGACTACCCGACAGTTGACGGCAATCGCGCTAGCGAAGTCACGCTGGAAAATGTTGCCGTCGGTGCTGATGCGCTTGTCGGCGCGGCGGGCAATGGTCTGGCGCTGCTCGAAGAAGCGCTCGATCACGGCATTGGTGCGGTATGCGCCGAAGCCATTGGCCATATGAAATGCCTCAATGATGCGACGGTTGAATATTGCAAAACCCGCAAGCAGTTCGGCGTGCCGATCGGCAGCTTCCAAGTTTTGCAGCACCGCATGGTTGATATGTTCATGGAATATGAGCAGTCGGTTTCAATGACCTATATGGTCAATATGAAGCTGAGCGAAGGCGAAGCCGAACGCAAAAAAGCCGCTGCCGGTGCGAAAGTGCAAATCGGCAAATCGGGTCGTTTTGTCGGCCAAGAAGCGGTGCAATTGCACGGCGGTATGGGCATGACGGAAGAGCTGAATGTCGGCCATTACTTTAAACGCCTGACCGTTATCGACACGCAATTCGGCAATGTTGACCATCACCTGAAGCGGTTCGCAGCCGCATAAGGATAGCGCCATGCTGGAATTTGACCAGCAAGGTCATATTGTAACCCTGACCATCAACCGGCCCGACATGCGCAATGCGCTGGGCGAGCCTGGCGATGGTGGGGTTTTTTCAGATGCAGCGGCGCGCATTAATAGCGACCGCAATGTGCGCTGCGTCATCCTCACCGGTGCCGGTTCGGCGTTTTCAGCCGGTGGTAATATCAAAGCCATGCAAAACCGCGAAGGGCCGTTTGACGGCTCGGGCGCGTATATTGCCGATGGCTATCGTCGGGGCATCCATCAAATCGTCAAGAGCCTATGGGGTTTGGAAGTGCCGGCCATCGCCGCCGTCAACGGCCCGGCCATTGGTCTGGGCAATGATGTGGCGTGTTTGTGTGACACGCGCATTGCTTCCGACAAGGCCATCTTCGGCGCTACTTTTTTGAAAATTGGGCTTATCCCCGGCGATGGCGGGGCTTGGTTGCTGCCGCGTATTATCGGCGGCGCGCGCGCCTCGGAATTGCTGTTTACCGGTAAAACGATTTCGGCAGAAGAGGCTTTGAGCTGGGGTCTTGTGTCGCAAGTCGTTTCGGGTGACAAGCTGCTCGAAACCGCGCATGCTGAAGCACAAGAGATTGCGGGGCAAAGCGGTGAAGCGTTGCGCGCCGCCAAGCGGCTCATGCGCCATGGTCAAAATGCGAGCTTTGAGACGGTTATGGAGATGTCGGCCAATGCGCAGGCTCTCATGCATTTGAGCGAAGACCATGGCGAAGCGGTGACGGCTATGTTGGAAAAACGGCCGGCAGAATATAAAGATAAATAACAGGCAGGGAGACTGACAGATGAAAGTAGGATATTTGGCAACGTTGAAAGTAGCGGACGGCAAACAGGCCGATTTCGAAGCTGCTTTCGCTGAAATGCAAAAAGCCGTGGCGGCCGATGAGCCGGGAACACTGCAATATGATTTGTTGCAGGACGAAGCGGACCCGACCACCTATCGCGTATTCGAAATTTATGAAAGCGAAGACGCCCGCAAAGTGCACGGCAAATCGGCAGCCTTTGGCGCCGCCGCAGCCCCTTTGGGGGGTGGTGTCATGACCGCGGCCCCAGATGTCGTGCCGGTTAAGTTCATTTCGTAAAGGAGCCGATTATGGATCTGAAATATAGCGCCGAAGACGAAGCCTTCCGTCAGGAAGTGCGCGATTTTATCGACGAGGCTTTCACGCCTGATATTCAGCGCGAATGCGCGCGGTCGAAAAACGGCTATATCACCAAAAAGAGCCACGTCACTTGGCAGAAGCGGCTTTATGAAAAAGGGTGGGCCGCGCCCAACTGGCCGGTCGAGCATGGCGGTGCCGGTTTCACGCCGACGCAAAAATTCATCTTCACGCAGGAAATGGAAGCCGCCGGTGCGCCGCATTCCATCGCTTTCGGCCTGACCATGGTCGCGCCGGTGATTATGAAATTCGGCACGGAAGAGCAAAAAGCGAAATACCTGCCGGATATTCTGGCCTCCAATGTTTGGTGGTGTCAGGGTTATTCGGAGCCGGGTTCGGGTTCCGACCTCGCATCGCTGCAGATGAAAGCCGAGGATAAAGGCGATCATTTCCTCTGTAATGGTACGAAGATTTGGACCACTATGGCGCAACACGCCGATATGATTTTCTGTCTTGTACGCACCTCGAATGAGGGCAAGCGTCAGGAAGGCATTTCATTCCTGCTCATCGACATGCACGCGCCGGGTGTTACCGTGTCGCCGCTGGTGACGCTGGACGGCCCGGCCAAAGGTGCGCAGGAAATCAACCAAGTGTTTTTCGAGGACGTGAAAGTGCCGAAAGAAAACCTGGTCGGCAATCTCAATGAAGGCTGGACGTGCGCCAAATATCTGTTGGAATTTGAGCGCGGCAATCCGTATTCGGGTGGCCTGTATCGCAGTCTCGAAAAGGTCAAAAACCTGGCCGGTGAGGTTGTCAATAATGGCGCGTCGCTGCTCGAGGACGAAGATTTCGCCGCCAAAATGGCCGATTTGGAACGCCAGATTATGGTGCTGGAAGCCACCGAATTGCGCATCTTCTCTGAGGTGAGCGCCGGTCAGAACATCGGCCCCGGCTCGTCTTCCATGCTGAAGACGCGCGGCTCGGAATTGCAGCAAGAGGTCTCGCAATTGGGCATGGAAGCGGTCGGTCAATACGGCTTGCCGTTTGTCGAAGACACGCTGGCCTCGACCAATGAGAGCGATATCGGCATGGCCGGTGTCGCACCGGTGACGCCGCGTTATTTCAATTATCGCAAGACGTCGATTTATGCCGGTTCGAATGAAATCCAGCGCGGCATTATTTCAAAAGCGGTTCTGGGTCTCTAAGCACCCCAAAAGAGAATGCGAAAGGGCGTCCCTTGCGGGCGCCCTTTTTTATCTGTTCACGTTTAGGTAAATAGGCGCGTCACAAGCATCAGCGCGAACACGGCAAGGAAGATGCCCGCCGCCGCGCCGGTGGAGGCGATGCCCGACACCAATCCGCTGGCCCGACTGGTTTCTTCGCTCAAGCGCAGCGCCGCCATCAGGCCTTTTTGCGCCAATGCTACGCCGCTGAACCACAGCGCCAGCACCGGCATGGCGATGCCTTTGGCGACGCGCGGCAGGGCACGGCGCAACAGCCAGTCAGTGTTCAAAACGGTCGAGTCAATTTCAGGCGGATACAGCCCGCGCACAATCAGGAAGACGAAAGCCAGCACCGCAAACAGCAAGAGCTGCAACTCGCCCAGCACATGTCCGGTTTCCCAGACATCGTATTTCACCTCATAGGGCAACAGCGTATAAAGCGGCTGCGGGAAGATGCCGATAAGCACACACAATGCCGCTGCAATGCCCATGGCGATGAGCATATTCAGCGGCGCTTCCTTGACCTTGAATTTGCGGTCGTGACCGAAGAAAGCGAAATAGGGAATTTTAATCCCCGAATGTTCGAGCACACCGGCGGAGGCAAATATCAGCGCCAGCCAGACGAGGAAATAGCCCTCTTTGGCGGCCGCGCCAATGGTCAGCGATTTGGTGACGAAACCGGAGAATAGCGGGAAGCTGGAAATCGACACCGCGCCGATGATGCAAAAAATGGCGGTCAGGGGCATTTGCTTCCACAGCCCGCCCAGTTCGCTGGCTTTCGCCGTGCCGGTGCGATACAGCACTGCGCCCATGCTCATGAACAATAGCGATTTATAAATGATATGCGCGAAGGCGTGCGCCACTGTGCCGTTCAGTGCCAGTTCGGTGCCGACACCAATGCCGACCACCATAAAGCCCAGCTGGTTGTTGAGCGAGAAAGCCAATACCCGGCGCAGGTCGTTTTCAATCACCGCGAAGAAGACCGGGAACAGCGTCATCACCGCGCCGACCCAGATGAGCGGCGTCAGTCCGGCAAAGCACAGCGCCAACATATAAATCGACAGCTTGGTGGTGAAGGCAGACAGCACCACAGTGCCGGTCACCGAGGCTTCGGGGTAAGCGTCTTGCAGCCAGCCATTGAGGAATGGAAACGCCGCTTTGATGCCGAAGGCCAGCAGCACGCAGAAACCGGCCGGTGTCGTTGCGTCCAACGCGGTGATGGCAAAGCCTGCACCCGAGCGCCAAAGCAGCACAGCACCGGCCAGCAGAATAACGCCGGAGGCAACTTGCATCAGCAAATAGCGCATCGCCGCGCCCAAGGAGCGCGAGGTGTTTCCGGCCAGCACCAGAAATACCGAAGTGAACGCGGTCAGCTCCCAATAGACAAACAGGGTGAGGAAATCGCCCGCGAACAGCGCCGCAATCGCCGCCCCGGCATAGGCGAGACCGGCAGTGGCAGTGATTTTCACATCCTCGTGCATGGCGTAAATCACGTTCAGCGCGGCGGCAATGTGGAACACCAGCGCAAACGGTTTGGTAATCGCTTCGGCGCGCACCAATATCATTTCAATTCCGGCGAGGCTGGCGGTCATATGCACGCCGGTCTCGATTTGCCAGACCGACCAGCCGGAAAACCCAATCAGCGCCAGCATGTAATAATTGCGCACCATTGGCGGCAGCAGTGGCACGGCCAGCGCGCCGAGAATGAGCATCATGCCCGGGATGGCGAGAATGGCATCAAGCATTGTCGTCATCCTGATAATAATCTGTCGGGCGCATCACCAGCTTGCGCAGCAAGACGCCGCCGCCGACCACCACGCAGAACGCGGCAAAGCCAAACAGGGCAAAGAATAGCGGCGTCGCCTCAAGGGCAAAATAAGCATGGCGATGGATGATAAACTCGGCCACCAGCAACGCCGCACACACAACCATGAGCGCGCCGATAAAGCGGCGGCCGGATTTTGAGATTTCGACTTTATCGCTCACATCAACCCCCTGCTGGCTTGGCAAAATCGAGAATGAAATAATCAACCGCGAAGAACAGTGCCACCGACATCGCCGCCGTCAAAGCCAGCGGCAACACCATGCTCATCGGCGCTTCTTGAACAGCTTCACTTTTCAGCCCATGCGTCGGCGCGGCAAAGAAACCGCGCAGCACAATCTCGCCCAGATAAACCAGATTGAGCAGCGATGATATCATCAGCGCGGCCAGCACAAGAAGATGACCATTATCCAACGCCCCGCCCATCAGCATGATTTTCGACCATGCACCGGCCAAAGGCGGTACGCCGATAATCGACAGCGCGCCAAGCGCAAAAGCCGTATAGGTGACGGGCATGACGCGGCCCAGCCCGTTCATATCCTTAATGTCGGTCAGATGATGCGCCACATAAATTGCACCGGCGCAGAAAAATAAGGTGATTTTCCCGGCCGCATGGGCCGCGATGTGCAGCGCCGCGCCCGATGCCGCAAGCGAGGTCGCGAGGCTGGCACCCAGCACAATATAACCGAGCTGGCTGATGGTCGAATAAGCCAGCCGCGCTTTCAAATTGGTTTTGGTCATGGCGACGACCGACGCGGCGAGGATGGAGAAGCTGGCGACATAGACCAGCCAATCGCTGCTCGCTGTCTCGCGCAGAAAATCGATACCGAAGATATACACCGCCACTTTCAGCACGGTGAAGACACCGGCTTTCACCACTGCTACGGCGTGCAGCAGGGCGCTGACCGGTGTCGGTGCGACCATGGCGGCGGGCAGCCATCGGTGTAGCGGCATCAACGCCGCTTTGCCGATGCCGAAAGCAAACAGCGCCAACAGGAAGGGCACGTAAAACGGGTCGATGTGACCGGCGAGAATGCCGCCGCTTTTGAATTCCAACGTCCCCGTCAGCACCCAGACGCCGATAACGCCGAACAGCAAAAGCACCACCGAACTGGCGACCAATATGCCGAGATAAATCCGTCCGGCGCGCATCGCTTCGGGCGTGCCTTTATGCGTCACCAGCGGATAGGTGGAGAAGGTGAGTATTTCGTAAAACACAAACAGCGTCAGCAGATTGCCCGACAGCGCAATGCCCATGGCGGCGTGAATGGCAATGGCATAGAAGAACATGAAGCGCGTATGGTTGGCCTCACCGGCACCGCGCATATAGCCAATGGTATAAAGTGTCGCCACCGGCCACAACACGCCAGCCACCAGAGCGAATAATTTGCCCAATGGCTCAGGGGTGAAGCTGATGTCGAGGCCCGCCGCCAGCGATATGAAATGCACCGTGTCGGTTTCGGCGCTGGCGTAAAGCCGCACCGCGCAAGCCGCGGTAATGGCGCCGATGAGCAAAGCTTGCCCGTCGCGCAGGTCAGGCTTGTCGCGTAATAAAAGCACCAGCGCCGACGCCAGAAGCGGCAAGCCTAGCAGCGCCAGAATGAGCGTATCAACAGCCATTAGCGCGTGCCCCCGATAAATACATTGGCGGCCGCGTAAGCCGCTTCAACCAGCGGAGCGGAGAAAATACCGAAGCCGATTGTCGCCACCACCATCAACCAAGCTGGCACATATTGCACCGGCGATTCCGTCAGCACTGGCGCGTCTTCGGGGCGTTCTTTCAGCCACGCCGCTTCGATGATTTTCCAAACATAAGCCAGCGCCAGCGCCGAGCTGATAAAGGTCAGACCGGCCAGCATCCAGAAATCCTGCTCCAGCAGCGCGCGGATGAGATAGAGCTTAGAAATAAAGCCCGCCGTCAGCGGCACACCGATAAGCGCCAACCCGCCAACCAGAATGGCCGTCATGGTGATGGGGATTTGTCGCCCCGCGCCTTCGATCGTATGCATGCTGGCGCGCCCCGCTTGTGCGGCAATCGCGCCAATGGCGAGGAACAATGCCCCTTTCATCAGCGCGTGATTGAACAAATGGATAAAGGCGGCGGCGAGGCCGGTGGCGCTCATCGCGCCAATGCCGATGGCCATATAGCCGAGCTGGGCGATGGAGGATTGCGCGAACAGCTTTTTCAAATCGGTCTCGAGAATAGCCGCCAATGTGCCGACAAAAGCGCCGGCAATGCCCAATGTCAGTATCAGCAGGCCGACCGCATCGGCGAGCCCGGGGAATTCGATACCGAAGACGCCGAAAATCAAGCGGATGAGAACATAGACCGAAACCTTGGTGGCGGTCGCGGCCATCAACGCCGAGACCGCAGACGGCGCGTGGGCGTAAGCCGGTACCAGCCAGAAGTGCAGCGGAAATAGCGCCATTTTCAAGAACAGACCGAGGGCGATAAAAGCCAGCGCGGTGAACACGGCGCGGGTCGATTCCACATCGGCGAGGCGCTCGGACAAATCCATCAGGTTCAATGTGCCGGTGAGCATGTAAAGCAGGCCGAGGCCGATAACATAGAAAGTCGCGCCGACCGTGCCGAGAATGAGATAGTTAAAGGCGGCGGGCAGGGCGCGGCGGTCGCGGCCCGCCCCCATGGCGACCAGCGCATAGGCCGATAGCGAGGAGATTTCGAGGAAGACGAAAATATTGAACGCATCGCCGGTGGTCACTTGCCCCAGCATACCGGCAATGGTCAGCAACCAAGCGGCGTAGAACAGCGCGTGGTCGCGCGCATCGATTTCCGCTTCGACCAGACGCCGCGCCGCAATGGTGGCGACAAAAGCAATGCCCGAGACGACAGGCAGCACCAGCGCGCTGGCGGCGTCAATAACATAGACAATACCGATGGGCGCGGGCCAGCCGCCAAGCTCGTAAATCAGCGCTTCTCCGGCGATTTTTTGTTGGCCGAACAGCACCACGGAAATCAGGAAAGCCACGCCGGTAAGCAGCAGCGCCAGCCCCCAAGCCAAATCGCGTCCGCGCAACAGCGCCGCCAATGGCGCACCCAAAAGCGGCACAATGATTTGCAGAATGGGCAGGTGCTGCATCATGCGTCGGCCCCCTCATCTTCTTCGGCTTCGATGATTTTAATCAGCTCGTCATCCTCAATCGTGCCATAGCTTTCATAGACGCGGATAATCAGCGCATAGCCGACCGCCGTCGTCGCCACGCCGACCACAATGGCGGTGAGGATGAGCACATGCGGCAGCGGATTGGCATAAGCCTTTTGTGCCGCATCGGTGAGAATGGGCGCGGTGCCATTGGCTATTTTGCCCATGGAGATATAGAGCATGAAGACCGAGGTTTGGAAAATCGTCAGGCCGACCATTTTCTTCACCATATTGCCGCGCGCAATGACGGTATAAAAGCCGATCATCATCAGCGCGATGACAAGAAAATAATTCCACTGGCCGGCCAGCATACTCATGTGCGCGACCTCTTTTTTGGAGCTTGTTTTGCTGCGCCGCGTTTGGCGTCTTTGTCTTGCGCTTCCATCCTGTCCAATAGGCGGTTATGCGTCATGCGTCCGGCAAAGGTGAAGAACAGCGCCACCATTACCGAGGCGACGGTCAGTCCGACGCCAAACTCAACCAGCAAAATGCCGATATGCTGTCCGGCTTGGGGCGTGGCCCCGAGGACGTCATAATCGAGATAGTTTTCGCCGAGGAGCATTGAAGCGACGCCGGTCAAACCGTAAAGCAGCACACCGGCGCACACCGCCAGCAAGTTAAGATTGGCGGGCCAGACATGGCGTCCGCGATTGAGGCCGAAAATCATCGCATTGAGCACAAACGCGGCGGCAAAAATCACCCCGGCCTGAAAGCCGCCGCCGGGGCCGTAATCGCCATGGAATTGCACATATAGCGCAAACAACATGACGGTCGGTATCATCACTTTAGCGACGACGCGGATGACGGGATCATCTTGCATTGCCGTCCTCCTTGTCGCGATCGCCGTTTCGGCGGCGCGGTCTTGTGTAGCCGCCCAAAACCAGCAGCACTGCGATGGCGGCGGTGAACACCACCACTGTTTCACCCAGCGTGTCGAAGCCGCGATAGCTGGCCAGCACCGAGGTCACAACATTGGGGATGCCGATATCCTCAGCGCTGCCGGTCAAATATTCGGGCGCGACGTGATTGTGTATCGGCGCATTGGCGTCACCAAAAGCCGGCAAATCCGACACCGCGACGGCCAGCATGGCGGCGGTTGCAAAAGCCAAAAATGCCGGTACCAAGGCAATCGAATGGGGTTTTTCATCGCGCGGCACTAAAGACAATGTGGCCAACGCCAAAATGGTCGAAATGCCGGCCCCCACCGCCGCTTCGGTGAAAGCGACATCGACCGCATCGAGCACCACAAATAATGCGGCGGCGACCAGCGAGAACGCGCCCGACAGCATCACCACAGCGAACAGCCGGTGGAGGCGCACGGCCAATATGGCGATGAGTGTGAGCAGCGAGATGAGCGCCGCATCAACCAGAAAGCCGGACATCAGGCGCGCCTCCTATTGCTGGTTTTCCGTTTGGCTGATTTTTTCGGCGCGACATTTTCCGGTTCCTCACCGGCGGCGCGCACGGCGCGGGCAATGGCATGGGTGGCCGTCGGGCCGGTAAGCACCAAAATAAAGCCGATAAGGATGAGCCGCACGCTGACCGTCCAATCGGGCGACAACAGCAGCAAGCCGAACAGAATGAGCCCGGCCCCGCCGGTATCGACAATGCCGGTGCCGTGCATGCGCTGATAGACATCGCCCAGGCGCAACAGGCCCAGCGCACCAAAGATGACGGCAACACTGCCGATAAACAGGCTGGCCATGCCGATAATCTCGATAATGCCGCCAATACTCATGCCGCGTCCCCGCCTTTTTCGTCATCGTCCGAGAGTGCATGGTCGCCCAGCGTGCCAAAGCGGAAGAATTTCAATATGGCGATCGTGCCGATAAAATTGATGAGTGCATAAAGCAAAGCGATATCGAGGAATTCGGGGCGGCCATCGAAAAAGCCGTAAACCGCGATGAGCAATA
>JADHOK010000026.1 GCA_016779015.1 PS1 clade bacterium
CGCCGGTGAGATTGGTATCGAGTGTAGCTTGCCAGCTATCGAGCGGCGTCTCAGCGGGCATGCCGTCATCGTCGGCCAGCATGGCGGCATTGTTCACCACCCCGTCGAGACCGCCCAATTGGTCAATGGCGTCGGCCAGCATACGCGCGACAGCGGCTTCATCGCGCACCTCGGCGTTCAACACCACGACATCGGCCCCTTCGGGCAGGGCGTCTTTCGCCGCTTGTGCCAATGCGGGGGTTTTTTCGCTCAGCGCCACCCGTGCGCCCTCGTTCAAAGCCGTCGCCGCAATGGCACGGCCCAGCCCGCCATTGGCGCCGGTTAGTAGGATTTTTTTTCCCGATAAACGCATTTTCAAATCCTTCGGACGGCAAATGGAGATTGCAGCCCTTCTCAGGAATCGGGTTTATAATCAAAACACATAAAAATGAAGGAAAAGTTTTGGACGAGACCGGCCAAAATGAAGCACCGCCGTCAATCGGCACCGCGCCTCAAGCCCAAACCGGAGCGATGCCGCAAGCCGGGCCGTTCGTTATTGTCGTTGGCAATGAAAAGGGCGGGGCTGGCAAAACCACGGTTTCCATGCATCTTATCGCCGCTTTGCTGAATGCCGGTAAGCGGGTTGGCGCTATCGATCTCGATATTCGCCAGCGCAGTCTGAGTAATTATATCGAGTACCGCCGCCGTTGGGTCGGAAAGCGCGAAATTGCCATGCCCGAACAGATTGAGTTGGAAGCGACGACCGGCCACAGCATTATCGATCGGCAAAAAGAAGAAGCCGACGCTTTCGTCAACGCGCTGGGCCAGCTCCGTACCCGCAATGATTTTGTGATTGTCGATTGCCCGGGTGCTGACAGTTACTTCGCGCGCCTCGGCCATGCGGCGGCTGATATGTTAATCACGCCGATGAATGAGAGCTTTGTCGATTTTGACCTGCTGGCCAAGGTCGACCCCGAGACCCTGACCATTCAGCGCCCCAGCATTTATGCCGAGAATGTCTGGTCGTGTCGCAAGGCGCGCGCGCAGGCCGATGGCGGTTCGATAGATTGGGTGATCTTGCGAAATCGTACCAGTCATATCCACGCCAAAAATCGGCAAAGATTGGAAGAGGCTTTGAACGAATTGTCGAAGCGCTTGGGTTTCCGGCAAGTGCCGGGGTTCTGTGAACGCGTCGTTTATCGCGAGATGTTTCCCGCCGGATTGACGCTGCTCGATTTGAGCGACGAAGAAACCGGTCCCGGTCTGACCATGAGCCATGTCGCGGCGCGCGCCGAATTGGCCGCAATGCTGGCGGCTCTCCAACTGCCCGGTCTGGCGGCGGATGAACGCGCTGCCAAGGAAGGTGCCTGATGGGATTTCTCGGGCTTGGCATAACCATGCTGCTGGTCGGCGTATTGTTGATTGCGCTGGTCACGCGGGTAACGGCGCGCAATATCAAGCTCATCGGTCTGGCGCTGATTTTCATGGGCGCTGCCGCAGCCTTGCTGATATTCGCCCTGGCCGGTCGCTATGGGCTGGCGGCTCCGGCCGGTGCATTGGCGCTTTGGGGTATGCGGGCTTTTTTGCTGGCGCGGCAGATTAAGGCGACGAAACAATCCGGCAGTGCGGCAACGCAGCCCGCTAAAAGCCGCATGACACGCGCCGAGGCGTTGGACATTCTGGGTCTCGAAGAGGGGGCCTCAGGTGAAGCGATTGAAGCGGCGTATAAAGCGCTGATTGTCAAAAACCACCCTGACCAAGGCGGCACGGATTGGCTGGCCGCCCGCCTCAATGAGGCCCGTGATATCCTTCTCGACAAATAAGGGCGGAGGCTGACGATTGGCGGTGCGCGCCCGATATTGGGGCAGGGTGCGCCCGGTTGTCGCGTCGATAACCATGCAAAACAGCAGCGCGGCCCCGATGAATAAATAAAAAACATAAGTAAAACATAGAGTTAATAAGCGTTTGGTCGGGCTTTCTCGAGCCATGGGACTGCCGCTTCAAAGCCGTAGGTAGCAGGCGCGATTTGCTTTGGAAACGCAGGCCCTTACATTTCTAATCGGGTGTGGTTTCCCTTGATGCAGCCCATTCTAGCGCGGTAACATTGGAGCATGATGATTGCTGATAAATATAAAATAATGATGCAGGATAAAAAATCCGGCGACACAGACGGTGGCGATACCGGCACGGTCACGCTGACGCGCACCAAGACGCAAAAGCCGGCCATGTATAAAGTTTTGCTGTTGAATGATGACTACACGCCAATGGAATTCGTCATCTATGTCCTGCAGCGTTTTTTTTCAAAGAGTGCCGAAGAAGCAACCAAAATCATGCTTCACGTGCACCAAAATGGCGTCGGCATTTGCGGGGTGTTTACATATGAAGTGGCGGAAACCAAAGTAACCCAAGTAATGGATATGGCACGGCAGCACGACCACCCGCTGCAATGCACAATGGAAAAAGATTGATCGGATTTTAAGGAGCTGAACGTGCCTGCATTTTCAAAGGAATTAGAGCAAGGACTGCACCGCGCATTGGTGCTGGCGAATGACCGCAGCCACGAATACTCGACGCTGGAGCATTTGCTTTTAGCCCTGACCGAGGATGTCGATGCCATTGCCGTGATGGAGGCTTGCGGTGTCGATATCGGTCTCCTGCAAACCAATCTGACCAATTACATCGACAATGAGTTGACCGGCCTTGTTATCGAAGATGATGAGGATTGCAAACCGACTGCCGGTTTTCAGCGCGTCATCCAGCGCGCCGTCATCCATGTGCAAAGCTCGGGCCGCGATGAGGTGACGGGTGCTAATGTGCTGGTCGCCATGTTCGCCGAGCGCGAAAGCCACGCCGCTTATTTTCTGCAAGAGCAAGAAATGACGCGTTATGACGCGGTCAATTTCATCTCGCATGGCGTCGCCAAAAAACCCGGCCAGTCGGAAAGCCGCTCGGTCGAGGGCGCGGCCGATTTGGGCGAGGAAGGTAACGGCGTGCCGGATGGCGAAGCGTTGGCGGCCTATTGCGTCAACCTCAATGACAAAGCCCGCGACGGCAAAGTTGACCCGCTTATCGGGCGCTCGAAAGAGGTGTCGCGCGCCATTCAAATCCTCTGCCGCCGCAATAAGAATAACCCGCTATTGGTCGGCGACCCCGGCGTCGGCAAAACCGCCATCGCCGAGGGGCTGGCGCGCAAAATCATCGAGGGCGATGTCCCCGATGTGTTGCAGGATAATGTTATTTACTCGCTGGATATGGGCGTGCTGCTGGCCGGTACGCGCTATCGCGGTGATTTTGAAGAGCGCCTGAAGCAGGTCATGTCCGAGCTTGAGGATATGCCGGAGGCAATTCTTTTTATTGATGAAATCCACACCGTTATCGGTGCCGGTGCGACCTCTGGCGGGGCCATGGACGCCTCAAATCTGTTGAAACCGGCGCTGCAAAGCGGCGGTCTGCGCTGCATGGGCTCGACGACGTATAAAGAGTTCCGCCAGCATTTCGAAAAAGACCGGGCATTGGCGCGGCGCTTCCAAAAGATTGACGTCAACGAGCCGAACGTGCCCGACACGATTAAGATTTTGCAGGGGCTGAAAAGCTATTTCGAGGATTTCCACGATATTCGCTACACCAATGAAGCGTTGAAAGCGGCGGTGGAATTGTCGTCGCGTTACATGGCCGACCGCAAGCTGCCCGATAAAGCCATCGACGTTATCGACGAGGTCGGCGCTTCGCAAATGCTGTTGCCGCCATCGAAACGCAAAAAAACCGTCAGCGTCAAAGATATTGAGGCGACGATTGCGACCATGGCGCGGATACCGCCAAAGACTGTTTCCAAAGACGACACTGAGAAGCTGAAAGGCCTCGATGTTACGCTGAAGCGCGTCGTCTTCGGGCAGGACGAAGCGATTGCCGCCCTCGCGGCTTCCATCAAATTGTCGCGCGCCGGTTTGCGCGAACCCGAAAAGCCGATTGGCAGCTATCTGTTCTCCGGCCCCACTGGGGTCGGCAAAACCGAAGTGGCGCGGCAATTGGCATCGGCCATGGGGGTCGAGCTGCTGCGTTTCGATATGTCGGAATATATGGAACGCCACACGGTCTCGCGCCTCATCGGTGCGCCCCCCGGCTATGTCGGTTACGACCAAGGCGGTTTGCTGACCGATGGGGTGGACCAGAACCCGCATTGCGTGCTGCTGCTCGACGAGATTGAGAAAGCCCATCCCGACCTGTTCAATGTGCTTTTGCAGGTGATGGACCATGGCAGCTTGACCGATGCCAATGGCCGCAAGGTCGATTTCCGCAATGTCATTCTCATCATGACCACCAATGCCGGTGCTTCGGATATGGCGAAAGAGCCGATGGGCTTTGGCCGCACACGGCGCGAGGGCGAGGATACCGAAGCGATTAATCGTATGTTCACGCCTGAGTTCAGAAACCGTCTCGACGCGGTGGTGCCGTTTGCCAATCTGCCGTCTGAGGTCGTGGTGCGCGTGGTTGAGAAATTCATCCTCGAACTGGAACTGCAGCTTTCCGACCGCAATGTCATCATCGAAGTGTCGAAGAAGGCGATGGATTGGCTCGTCGAGGAAGGCTATGACCCGCAAATGGGCGCCCGCCCGATGGCGCGGATTATCCAGGAAAATATCAAGAAGCCGCTGGCCGATGAATTGCTGTTCGGCAAGCTCAAAGGCGGCGGTTTGGTGACGGTTGACCTCAATAAGGATAAGAAGCTGACCTTTAAATATAAAGACGACAAGCCCGGCAAGAAGACCGGCAAGCCGTCTGAAAAGGTCAATTAAATCTTATAGATAGGCGCGAATTTTCTCCGCCGTCTCATTCAGCACGGCCATATCCTCAGGCTCGCGCGCGTGGAATTTCAGCTCCAGGCCCTCGTGCCGCGGCAGGATATGCATATGGTAATGCGGCACGGTTTGCCCGGCCGCCGAGCTGTTTAATTGCGCCAGCATAAAGCCCGGCGCGTCGAGTGCTTTGACCACAGCGGCGGCGACTTTCTTGGCCGTCACCATCACCGCGGCGCTGGCGTCGTCCGGCAAGTCGAGAAAAGTCACAGCCGGCTGCTTGGGAATAACCAAACAGTGGCCGACCGCTTGCGGCATGATATCCATGAAAGCCAGCGTCTTGTCGTCTTCGTAAAGGGTGATATTGGGCATCTCGCCGCGCAGGATTTTGGCAAATATATTGCCGTCATCATAGGCGTCATCAAGTTTGATCATGGTCTTCGTCCCCCTCTTTCGGCGCACGGCGAAACGGTGTGTGCTCGCTCAAAACCGCGATATCATTGTCCACATATTGCCGCTCGCTTTCAAGGTAATGAGCGACCGCATCGCGAAGTCCCTCATGGGCGATGTAATGCGCCGAATAGGTGCGGTGCGGCACATATCCGCGCGCCAGCTTATGCGTGCCCTGCGCGCCCGCTTCAACGCGCTGCAACCCACGCTCAATAGCGAAATCAATGGCTTGGTAATAGCACAGCTCGAAATGCAGAAACGGATGGTCTTCAATGCAGCCCCAATTGCGTCCAAACAGCGTGTCGCCGCCGATAAAGTTTAGCGCTCCAGCAATATAGCGACCGTCGCGCTTGGCCAAAATCAGCAGCACATCCTCGGCCATGGTCTCGCTGATCATCGAGAAAAAGCGGCGCGTCAAATAGGGCGTGCCCCATTTGCGTTGGCCGGTATCCATATAAAAATGAAAAAACGCGTCCCAGTGCGCGTCGGTCAGCGCGTCGCCGGTCACCCATTCCACTTCAATGCCGTTTTCCAGCGCTTTGGCGCGCTCTTTCCGCAAATTCTTGCGTTTGCGCGAGGCCAATGCCTCAAGAAAAGCCTCGAAATGCGAGTAATCATCATTGAGCCAATGAAATTGCTGGTCGGTGCGTTGCAGAAAACCTTTTTGCCCCAATGCCTGCCAGCTTTCCTCGGGCAGGAAATTTATATGCAGCGATGAGCTTTGCAGCTTGTCGAGCAATGTCAGACTGCCGGCCAGAAGGCTGGTCTTATAGCCCAGCGCATTAGGCCCGTCGCGCACCAGCAGACGACGCCCCCCGGCCGGCGTGAAAGGCACGGCGCATAGCAGCTTGGGGTAATAATTGCCGCCGGCGCGATGAAACGCGTCGGCCCAGCCATAATCGAAAATATATTCGCCTTGGCTATGGTTTTTGAGATAGAGCGGCATCACCGCTTGCACCACACCATCGGCGTCCTCCAGCACCAAATGCTGGCCCAGCCAGCCGGTCTCGGAAACCGCCGACCCGCTTTCCTCCAACGCCAGCAAAAACGCATGGCGCAAAAATGGATTATAGACTTTGCTGTCGGGGTTGGCGCAGGCGTCCCAGTCCTCGGCGGCGACCGCGTTCAGGCTTGAAATGACCTTCAGCTGAACGGCCATATCGAGCGGGGCTTCGCTCATAGGCTGACCTCGATCACGGCGTCGATTTCCACCGCCCAATTCATCGGCAGGCTGGCCACACCGACGGCTATACGCGAATGCACGCCGCGTTCACCGAACACATCATGCATCAGCTCCGACGCGCCGTTAATGACGGCGGGGTGATGGGTGAAATCGGCGGTTGCGTTAACAAAACCGTTAAGGCGCACAATGCGCACCAATCGGTCGAAATCGCCGTTCAGCGCCGCTTTGATTTGCGCGATAATATTCAGTCCGGCCATTTGCGCGGCGCGCGTGCCGTCTTCTATTTCCAGACCGTCGCCAAGCCGTCCGGTCACGGTTGCGCCGCTTGCGCCGACCGGCCCTTGCCCCGAAATCATCAACAAATTGCCGCTTTGCACAAACGGCACATAAGCCCCCAAAGGCGCTTTGGTGGCGGGCAGGGTGAGGCCGTGCTGCTCAAGAATGGTGTCAATATCGCTCATATCGTCTCAACTTAAATCTAGGGCAAAACCCGACGCATGCTAGCGCGGCATTATGCATCATTAAAGGCTACGGCCTTTTTTAATACTGCCATCGCCGAATTTATCGCGCAGCGTGTCCATCGCTTTCTCAGCGGCTTTGCGCCGCTTCTTGTCGGGGTCGGCAAGGTCGAGCGGGTCGGCCAGCCCGGCATCGACCAGCCCCGAGACGCCAATACCGATAAGGCGAAACTTCTGTCCCGGATGTTCCAGCAGCACTTGCGCCAGCAGAGCGCGGCCTTTTTCAAACATCACATCGGCCAGCTGCGTCGGGTCGGGCAGGGAGACATTGCGCGTCAAAGAGGACAATCTGTCGGCTTTCATTTTCAACATCACGGTCTTGCCGGCCACGCCTTTAGCTTTGCAGCGTTTGGCGGTCTTTTCGCTGAGCCACCAGAGGTGCTTTTCCAGCGCTTTGGCGTCGCTTAAATCTTCGTTGAAAGTGGTCTCGCTGGAAATCGATTTGACGGCGGTGCTGGGCACAATGCGGCGACTATCCTGTCCGCGCGCCAATCGCGCCAAACGCAACCCCATGGAATCGTAGCGGCGCGACAACTCGGTCTCGTCGATTTTTTGTAGTTGTGCGACCTGCCTTATGCCGTCGCGGGCGAGGCGCGCCTGCATCGCTTTGCCGACACCCCAAATGGCACTGACCGGCAGAGTAGCGAGAAAATCCAGCGTTTCGGCCGCGCCGATAATCGAAAAGCCGCGCGGCTTATTGAGGTCGGAGGCCAGCTTGGCGAGAAACTTATTGTGACTGAGGCCGATGGAGACGGTGATGCCAATCTCCTGCTCGATACGATTGGTCAGTCTCATCAGGCTTTGCGCCGGTGCGCCGCCATGCAGGCGCTCAGTGCCGCGCAGGTCCATAAACGCTTCGTCAATCGATAGCGGCTCGACCAGCGGTGTCAGGTCGCGCATCAGCTCGCGCACCTCGCGTCCAACGCGGTCATATTTCTCCATATCCGGTTTGATGATAACGGCATCGGGGCAGGCTTTGGTGGCTTTGAACATCGGCATGGCGGAATGGACGCCGTGAATGCGCGCAATATAGCAGCAGGTTGACACCACACCGCGCCGCCCGCCGCCGATAATCACCGGTTTGTCATTGAGTTCGGGGTTGTCGCGCTTTTCCACTGCAGCGTAAAACGCATCGCAATCGAGATGCGCGACGCCCAATTTGTGCAGCTCTTGGTGGCGCACCAGACGCGGCGAATTACAGGCCGGACAACGCCGCACGTCGTGCGCCAATGCCTCAAAATGCAGGCAGTCGCGGCACTGCGTCTCAATCAGCGGTGATGTGTCCTGCGATATAGTCATGCACCTCGGCCCAGACATCTATTCGGGCGGTAGCACCGTCGGCTTTGCCGATCAGCTTTTGCAGACGCGGGTCGGCAATGAAATGGATGCAATGCACATGCGGCGCGTCCTCGGCCACCGAATTGATATTGTGCGGTATATCGTCGAGAAAGAAAACCGGTGCCTCGACTTTATCGGCCAGCCATTTCACCGGCGGGCCTTTGAGACCGCTATTGACCACCACCGGATAATTCATGCCATGGCCTTTCAGATTGTCGATACGCGCCTGCTTATGGTCGCCGGGCAGATTGGTCAGCACGATAATTTGCGCGTGTGCTGAGAGCGCCGCCAGCGTGTCGGCTGCGCCGTCTGCGGCTTCGATATGCGGCGTTTCGGCGGCGAAGAAATCATCGATCAGGGTCGGTATTTGCACCGGCTCATTGGTCTCGCGCGATTTGATATTATTGGTCAGCCCAAAATTTTTGAGGTCAATCCATAAGCCAATGCTCTCGAGATAAACCTCGACGCGCTGCATGAATTTCAGCAATACCTCATCGGCATCGGTGACGATAAGCGGCCGCGTCGGCTCCAGCGTCAGCGCCTCCAACTGGCTCATAATATGCGGTTCGATTTTACTCATTCAAAACTCTCTTAAGTCCGGTTCTTCAAGTCCAGTGAGGCCCTAAGTCCAGTGAGGCCCTAAGTCCAGTGAGGCCCTAAGTCCAGTGTGGCAAGTCGCCGCCGGGCAGGGCGGCGCGGGCCTGCGCCGGATGCTCGGGATTAATTTCATGCGCCTCGCAAAATTCGGTCAATAACGCTTCGTCGAACAAAAAGAAGTCGAGCACACCGGCCAGCATTTCCGGGTCTGCCGCGCGCTCCAAAATATCACCCGGCCCCATACCCGACAGTGCGGCGAAGCGGTCCATCATCTCGTCCAGCCCGGCCAGATAGGTCAGCGCTTTCAGAGCCAAAATTTCGGCTGCATCTCTTTGCATGGCGCTATAATTAGGCTGTTTGGGCGCGAGAACAATAGCCGACAAAGAAAAAGGCGCCCGAAGCGGACGCCTTCAAAAACAAAAACAGTAAGCGATTACTTGATTTTGTTTTCCTTGAATTCCACATGCTTGCGGGCCACCGGATCGTATTTCCGCACCACCATTTTTTCAGCCATGGTGCGGGCGTTTTTCTTGGTCACATAGAAAAAGCCTGTGCCGGCGGTGCTTTCCAGCTTGATTTTAACGGTTGTCGGTTTTGCCATTTGTCAAATCCTTGAAAACTTGGGCGCAAAGGGTGCGTGTGGCCGTGAAAATAGGCATTTCCCGCCGCTTGTCAACAATTTGTCGCCCTAGGCTATAACTCGCTGGTTACCGGCTTGCCGTTGATGAAGCGCACATAGGGGGCCGGTTTTTTGTGCCGCTGATTGGGGGCAAGCTGAATGCGCTGCTCCACCATATCAATGACCGAACGGGTGATGGCGGGCAGGTCGAGCTTGCGCGCGGCGGGCAGGGTCAGCCAATGCAAATCCAATAATTCGCCGCTGGCTTTGGCCATTTCCTCAGGGTCGGTATGAATAAACTCGTCATGCACCATAAAAAATCGCGTGTCGAAGCGGCGCGTCCGGTAAGTCGGGGTAACGGCGCGGGCGATGAAATCAATCTTGTCGAGCGGCGGCTCGACGCCATGGTCGAAATAGCTTTGCCATACTTTATCGGCTGTCTTCAGGCGCTTATTGGTGCGCCGACCGATAATCAGGCCGGTTTCCTCATAAGTCTCGCGAATGGCGGCCAGCGCCAGTCCGCGCAGTTTATTGTCCGATACATCTTTTCGGGTTTCTTTGCGCAAGCGCTGCATCACCGGCGCGCTCAGGTCTTTCGGCACTTGCAGCCGCTGGTCGATAAGGTCGAGCCGTCCGCCGGGAAAGACGAATTTATTGGGCATGAATTTATGACTGGCGGCGCGCTTACCCATAAGAATTTTCGGCTGTTTTGCTTGGCGCACGACAATCAGCGTTGCGGCTTCTTTGGGGCGCACAGCCTTGGCATTGTCGTCGCGATATTCGCCGGGCCCGCCCGGTGTGCCGCCTTGATGGATAATTTTCTTACTCATGAATGCCCTCACTGACAGTCTTGCGCGCCTCATTTTCCGGCGTCTCATCTTCCGGTGAAAAGCCGTGCATACGCAGCGCCCATTGCAGGCCCACCACACCGCCTTTAACTATCGGCAGCGAAATCAGGCTGACAATAACCGCCAATATACAAAACAATGCGGCGTGCACATATAGCGGCGGGGTGTAAAGGCGCTCGACAATCAGCGCCACCGGAACGATCACATGGCCGACGATAAAAATGGTGAAATAGGGTGGCGCGTCATCGGCTTGGTGGCCCGACAGAGCCAGCCTGCAGCCGCTGCATTGGTCGCTGATTTTGAGATATTGCCGGAACAATGTTTTGTTTCCGCATTGCGGACACTGGCCGCGCATGCCGCGCCAAATGGCACTCTTGCGACTACGCTCTTCTCTCAACAAATGTTCGATGGGCATGGGTTAACGTCTTCCTCGTGAACGACGCCCGCGTGGTGCGGGCCGACGAAAGGCACCGCGTTTCTTCGGGCCTTTCTTAATCTTGCCGCCATATGTGCCACCCTCGCGCAGGGAAAACAAGAGGCCGCCTTTCAACGGCGTCGCCTCTTCCAGTTCGACCTCGACCGCCTCGCCAATGCGAAACACCGTGCCGGTCGTGCCGCCAGTCATGAACATATTATTCTCATCGGCGTAAAAGCGTTCATCGCCAAGGCGCGAAATCGGTATCAGACCATCAGCGCCGCTATCATCCAGCGTCACGAACAGACCGGCGCGCGAGACGCCGGAAATGCGTCCGCTGAAGCTCTCGCCAATGCGCTCCGCCATATGCGCTGCCAGATAACGCTCGCCGGCGCTGCGTTCGGCCAGCATGGCCCGCCGCTCGGTCAGCGATACCGCCTCGGCAATATCGGCCAAGGCTTCGGCTTCTTGCTCGGTTTGCCCGTCTTTGCCGAACCCTAAAACCGAAACCAGCGCGCGGTGCACGGTCAGGTCGGCATAGCGGCGAATGGGCGAGGTAAAATGCGCATAACGCGCCAGATTGAGGCCGAAATGGCCGATATTATCGACCGCATAAACTGCCTGCGCTTGGGTGCGTAGCACCGCTTCGGAAACTGTCGGCGCATAGGTTTCGCCCTCTGCTTGCGCCATCAACCCGTTGAATAATTGCGGCAACAGCGTTTGGCCGAGGCTCAGCTTGACGCCGAACGAGCGCAGAAAATCGGACAGCGCGCGCACCCGCTCATCGGGCGGCGTGTCGTGCACCCGATAAATCAGCGCCCGCTTGTGTTTTTCCAGCGTCTCGGCGGCACAAACATTAGCGCTCACCATCATCTCCTCGATGAGTTTATGCGCCTCCAAGACGGGCGGCACATAGATGCGGGTAATCTGGCCTTTGTCGTCCATCTCGACGCGTCGCTCGGGACGGTTAATGCGCAAAGGTTGGCGATTGTCGCGGGCCGCCGCCATGCACTGATAAGCGCGCCAAAGCGGTTGCAGCACGGCGTCGTTCAAAGCGCTAAAAGCGGGCGGGCAATCGCCATCGAAAGCGCGTTGCGCCTCGCTATAACTCAGCTTGGCGGCTGAGCGCATCAGCCCGCGAAAGAATTTGTGGCCGGTCTTTTTGCCGCTCGCATCGACATGCATCCGCACCGCCAGACACGGGCGCGTCTCGCCTTCGCGCAGCGAACACAAATCATTGGATAGCCGCTCGGGCAGCATCGGCACCACGCGGTCGGGCATATAGACCGAATTGCCGCGTTTTTTGGCTTCGCTATCCATGCTGCTACCGGGCGTCACATAGGCCGCCACATCGGCAATCGCCACCCAGACGATAAAGCCGCCTTCAGCGTCAGGGTCGGGTTCGGTGAAAACGGCGTCGTCATGGTCGCGCGCATCGGCCGGGTCAATGGTTATGAAAGGCAGAGCGGTCAGGTCTTCGCGGCCTTTTATATCGGCTTCTTTCACGGCCTCCGCTTCGGCCATAACCGCATCGGGAAACACTGTCGGCAAGCCCTGTTCGGCGATGGAGATGAGCGAGAAAGCGTGCGGGTCATCGGCCGCGCCGATATTCTCTTTCAGGCGTGCGCGTTTGGCGGCCATGCGCGGCCCAGGCAATTTCTCGCAGACCAGCAGGTCGCCATGGGCGGCCTTTGTGTCTTTTTCCAACTGGTAATCGTGTCGCTCGCGGCGGTCGGCCGGCACCAGCCATAGGCCGTCGCTGCGCTCGCGCACCACACCGATTACCTGACCACCGGCGTCACCCAGCTTGCGGATGATGCGGGCAATATATTTGTCTTGATTGACGCGGCGTAGCCGAGCCAGTGCCGTGTCGCCGGGCGAAACCGGCGGGGAAGGGCGGTGACGCCGATTGCGCGGCGGGCTGTCATCAATCTCGATAATCGGGTCTTGCGGCCCGTCCAGCACATCGCCGTCGCGGCGCGCGCGCGCAACCAGATAGCCTTCTTTATTGCGGCCGGTAATTTCGACGACAGATACGCTTGACAGGTCGCCCTGGCCGCGCATTCCGGTTTTACGGCTGCCTTCCAACAGACCCTCGGCGCTCATCTCGCGCAGCAGTCGTTTCAGCGGAATACGGTCAGCGCCTTTAATGTTAAAGGCTTTGGCAATGTCGCGTTTGGTAACCTCGCCCGGCTGGTCGGCGATGAATTTCAGTATCTCATCGCGCGTAGGCATGCGTCCCATCAGGCGCTCTTCTTTTTAGGTGCCGCTTTCTTGCGCTTCTTTGCAGGCCCTTTGGCGATGCGCGCGGCAATCAATTCCAGCCCGCGCTCCAGCGAAATGTCCTCAGGGTTTTCATCCTTAGGAATCGTCGCATTGACCTTTTCGTATTTTACATAAGGCCCAAAGCGTCCATCCATTACGCGTATAGGTTTTTTATCATCCGGGTGTTCACCCAAATCTTTAATCACACTGCCACCGCGCCGCTGCGCCGGGCCTTTGGCTTTGCGCTCGGCCAGAACCGTGACAGCGCGGTTGACGCCAATCTCGAACACCTCATCGGGCGATTCGAGGCTGGCCGATTGTTTACCGGCCTTAATGTAAGGGCCGTAACGACCGATATCGGCCATAATATCGTCGCCGGTTTCGGGGTGCGGGCCGATATTGCGCGGCAGGCTCAAAAGCTTCAGCGCGTAATCCAGCTCCATCTCAGCCGGTGTCTTGCCTTTCGGTATGCCGGCGCGTTTGGGTTTTTCGCCTTTTTCGGCGGGCATATCGCCCGCATCGCCCAGCTGAATATAGGGGCCGAAGCGGCTATTTTTGACATGCACATCGAAGCCGGTTTCCGGGTCTTGCCCCAAAATACGCTCAATATCGCCTTGCTCGGCTTGCTCACCGGCGAAAGGTCGGGTGAAGCGGCAATCAGGATAACGCGTGCAGCCGACAAATGCGCCGTAGCGTCCGGTCTTCAGGCTCAGCTCGCCCTCACTGCATTTCGGGCAAACGCGCGGGT
>JADHOK010000027.1 GCA_016779015.1 PS1 clade bacterium
TCAGCGCGCTATAGGGGTTTCGATAGGCGCGTAAAAGAATTTCAGATGTTTCACAGTCCACTCGTCTGTGCCGCTATTCGCCGCGAAAGGCCATTTCGCGCGGCGTTTTTCTTCCGGTTTGGCGTTTTGGCCGCAGTACTTTCGGCAAATGCGCTGTCGAGTCCATACCGTGTTGCGCCGTCAGCTGCAGTAATTCAGATGAAATATCATGCAGCCGCTCGGCCACCACATGCACGACAATGCCGCTGCGCTGCACGCGCCCTTCAATACGCATCAACCGCGCACCAATGGTGACGCGGCGATAGCGCTCAAACCGGTCGGGCCAAACCACAATATTGCCATTGCCGGTTTCGTCCTCCAGCGTCAGAAACACCACGCCCTTTGCACTGCCCGGGCGCTGTCGGCAAATCACCAGACCGGCAATGCTCACGCGCTTGCCGTTCGGCGCGTCTTGCAATATGCGAAGCGGCTGCACATGCTCGGCCGCCAGCCCGTCGCGTAGAAAAGCCATTGGATGATTTTTCAGCGACAGGCGCAGGCTCGCATAATCCTCCAACACCTCCATGCCCGGCGGCAATGTCGGCAGGGGCGCGTGCTCGTCTTCAGCAACCGCCGGCGAAACGCCCTGCCCGTCAAATAACGGTAGGCTGGGCGCTTTGTTTTCCGGCGCCAACGCGCGCACCGCCCATAAAGCCTGACGGCGCGACAACCCAAGCGCGGCAAAGGCATCGGCCCGCGCCAGCCTTTCCAGTGTCGCCACACCAACGCCGCTGCGCGCCGCACAATCGGCGACACTGTCAAACGCCCCGCTTTGATAGCGCGCCGCCACCAACGCCTCGGCATCGGCGCGCAACAGGCCGGTAATCTGATTGAAGCCGAGGCGCAATGCGATAGTCTCCGTGCCATCCGCCAGTTTGGTGGCTTCCAAGTCAGCCTCGGCGTCGGAGGCATTAATGCAGACCGGCAAAGCGGTGACACCCTGCCGCCGCGCCTCGCCGACCAATTGCGCCGGCGCGTAAAACCCCATGGGCTGGCTGTTGATGAGGGCGGCGCAAAACGCCGCCGGATAATGATGCTTCAGCCAGGCCGAGACATAGACCAGCAGCGCAAAACTGGCGGCGTGGCTTTCGGGAAAACCATATTCGCCAAAACCCTCAATTTGTTTGAAACAACGCTCGGCAAAATCGCGCTCATAGCCGCGCGCCACCATGCCATCGACCAGCCGCATGCCGAACTCGTGAATTATGCCGGTCTTGCGAAAAGTCGCCATGGCGCGGCGCAACCGGTCGGCCTCGGCGGGCGTAAAACCGGCAGCGACAATAGCGATACGCATGGCTTGCTCTTGAAACAATGGCACACCCAGCGTCTTGCCCAACACTTCCTCTAACTCCTCGGAGGGAAACTCCACCGGCTCCTCGCCATTGCGGCGGCGCAAATAGGGATGCACCATATCGCCCTGAATAGGCCCCGGGCGAACAATCGCCACCTCCACCACAAGGTCGTAAAAATCACGCGGCTTTAAGCGCGGCAGCATATTCATCTGCGCCCGGCTCTCGACCTGAAACACGCCGATAGATTCGGCGCGGCACAGCATGTCATAAACCGCGCTATCCTCGGCCGGCACATCAGCCAGCTCGTAAACCTCGCTATGATGCGCCGCGATGAGATCGAAACTGCGGCGAATGGCCGACAACATGCCGAGCGCCAGCACGTCGATTTTCAGCATGCCCAGCGCATCGAGATCGTCCTTATCCCATTCGATAAACGTGCGGTCATCCATCGCCGCATTGCCGATCGGCACCAGCGTATCAAGCCGCTCATTGGTGATTACAAAACCGCCAACATGTTGCGACAAATGACGCGGAAAGCCGATGAGTTGCGCGGCCAAAGCCAGCGTGGCGGTGACGCCCGGCGTGTCGGGGTCGAGCCCCGCTTCAATGACATGCGCGCGCGGCGGCGGCTTTGACCCACCACCCCAATTCAAGGCCAGCAGCGCCGAGGCAACATCGCCCGACAATCCCATCACTTTGGCAACTTCGCGCACGGCGGAGCGCGCACGATAGGTGATGACCGTGGCCGCTATGCCGGCGCGCTCGCGGCCGTATTTTTGATAAATATACTGGATGACTTCTTCGCGCCGCTCGTGTTCAAAATCGATATCAATATCGGGCGGCTCGTTGCGCTCGGCCGATATGAAGCGCTCAAACAGCAAGTCGAGGCGGCTCGGGTCCACCGCCGTCACGCCGATGCAATAACACACCGCCGAATTAGCCGCGCTGCCGCGTCCCTGACAAAGAATGCGTTTGGCGCGTGCAAAGCGCACAAGGTCGTGCACGGTGAGGAAATACGGCGCGTAATCGAGCTGTTTGATGAGTTGCAATTCGTGCCGGATGAGCTTGTCGAGCTTTTCGGGCACGCCGTCGGGAAAGCGCTCATGCGCGCCGTCCCAAGCCAGCTTTTCCAGCAGCTCCTGTGGGCTCAACTCGCGGTCAAACGCGTCTTCGGGATATTGATAAGCCAGCTCGTCGAGCGAGAAATTGCACGCCGCCAGAACCTTATCAATATTGGCCAGCGCCTGCGGATAGTCAGCGAACAGACGCTGCGCCTCGACCAACGGCTTTAAGTACCGCTCGGCATTGGCGGCGAGGCGATAGCCTGCCTCATCGAGGCGCACATGCTGGCGAATACACGACACCACATCTTGCAAAGGGCGGCGCTCCGGGGCGTGATAAAGCGGGTCAAAACCGGCCAGCAGCGCAGCACCGGCCCAGTCAGCCAGCGCCGCAATCTCGCCAAATCGTTTTTTGTCATCGGCCCCGTAAAGCGGCACCAGCAGCGCATAGACATGCCGTGTCGCCGCCGTCAATTGCCCCAGCGTCTCGCCAAAACGCGGCTCTAAACGCAAAGGCGGCACAGCGAGCCAACACAAAGAAGCGTGCCGCGCCAGCCCCAGCACATCGTCAATGGTGAGCAGGCATTGGCCTTTTGCGCCGCGCCGATTGGCCTGTGTCAGGCATTGCGACAAGGCCCCATAGGCCGCGCGGTCGCTCGGATAGGCGATAACCTCAAAGCCGCATTGGGTGACCAGACGCGCGCCGGGCAGATAACGCACCCCTGCTTCGCGCGCCGCTATATGCCCACGCACCACACCGGCCAGCGTGTTGCGGTCGGCCAAACCGATGGCGCGATAGCCGAAAGCCGCCGCGGTCTCGACCATTTCCTGCGGGTGCGATGCGCCGTGCAGAAAACTGAAATTGGATTGCGCCGCCAATTCGGCAAAGTCATGCGCCGCCATCACGCCATCCTGCCTCTTGGGGCCCGCCTCATGGGAAAACCCCGTGCATGAACCAGCGCGGCGGTTGCTGCGGCGGGTCGGTTTCACGGTCATATTCACGGTCGTAAAGCCCGTCGCGGTAAATCCAGAAGCGGTGTCCTTGTGTGTCTTCGATACGATAATAATCGCGTGTGCGAGTGTTATGCCCGCCGCTCTCACCCGGGCTTTGGCCGACAAAACGGCTCCACCATTCAGGGCCGATGCGCTCGGGGCCATAAGCGCTGGTGACCTCGTGCAGCACACGACGCCAGCGAACACGATAAGGCGCGCCTTCGGGGATTTCGGCAATCACCTCAATCGGCTCGGGCGCGCACAGCATAAAAAGCGGCCGCGTCGTCGCTTCAATCGGCGTCGGCGTGGCGTCATCGGCGGGCCGCGCTTGCGCCTCCAGCACCGAAACGAAACGCACGGCGCGCTCGGGAATATATGAGGCGTGCGGCACTGCCTGCACCACCACTTGCGCGCCAAGGCGGCTTATCAGTCGGTCGTATAGACCGCCCAAAGCGGCTATCGGTGCGCTTTTATACAGGCGACGGCTCAAGCTGATATCGGCCTGCGGCGCGGTAACAGCCGTTGTGCGCGCCGCCACCAATTGCAATTGCTCAATGCCGTAACCGGTATCGAGCCCGCCCGCGCCATTTGAAAGCCGCGTCAGACGCTCCTCGAACAGCCGCACCATATGGCGGGCATCGGCTGAGGGATGCGCCAACGGCAGTGCCAGCGCCAGCATCACATTATCCGAGCGCGTCAGCGCCAAATCGAGCCGCTGCGCGCCCTGCCCCGACGCCTGTAATTGCGCCGCAAGCTCGTCGCACATCTCAGCGATGAGCATTGCCAACGCCTCGGTTTGCGTCACCCCTTGCGGCAGATTTTTGCGCGCCAGAAATCGCGGCGGCGGCAGATACGGGTTCAGGCTCTCACCCGCCTGCCCCAAAGCCTGCTCCAGACGCAGTACCGGCTCGGGGCCGAAACGCCGCGTCAGGTCAGCGCGCGGAAACCGCGCCAGTGCCGCCACCGTGTCGAGGCCGAGGCGTTGGCACAAATCAATATGCGTGTGCTTGAGACGCAGTGCCGCCGGCGGCAGGCGCAGCACCGCTTCAGCATCCTGACCTTGCGGCACAATGCTCAACTTGGTCGGCGAAAACCGCGCCAGCCCCCAAGCCGCACCAATGCTGCCGGCAATGGCCGCGCGCATGGTGATACCGCGCGTGTCGCGATAAGCGGCCAATCGTGCCGCAATATCTTCCAGCATGGCTCTTTCGCCGCCAAATAAATGGGCGCAGCCACTGACATCCAGCAACAGACCATAATCGGTCAACCCGTCAGCCGTTTCGGGCGACGTGTCCTCGCCGATCCATGGCGTGTAGCGTTGCAGCCAGTAAGCGCATTTTTGCAAGCGCGCCGCCGCATCCTGCGGCGCGGCCATGGCGGTTTGCACATCCGGCACCAGCGCGCGCGCATCAGGCAGGGTCATGGCCGGATACAGTCCGGCTTTACCCGCCGCGGCATTGAGCCCGACCAGACGTTGCGCGTTTTTGTGCATATCGATAAGTGCGAAAGGTTGCGTTGCGTCGTAATCAGCGCGACTGGTCTCGGCCGCCCAATGCGGAAACCATAGGGCGATAATGCGCCGACCTGTCACCGCATTTGTCGCTGAAGCTGTACGCAGAGGCTCTTGTGGCTTGGGGGGAAGCGATGACGACATGGGACCCTGCTTAAATGGCGCGCCGCAAAAGCGGCACAAGATTTGACGTCTGCACTTCCTCAAGCGGTACTGATTGTGACGCATGAGAGCGCTGCGGATAGACCGTCCATCCACTAACAGGCGGCGGTATGTCATAAGCCAGTCGCAATTTTTCGAGTTTCACCTGCCAGCCCTGCCCGGGCATGGCGGCGATGCGCCAGCGCGTGGTCGCTGCCGATGCACCGGTGCGCCCCAGCGCCAACAGCACCGGTCGCTCGGCCGCACGGGCGGCCAGAGACAGGCGACGGCTATAAGTGAAATCGGGGGCCGCTTCGGAGCTGGCGAGCAGACTGCAACCGACAGCGGCGCATGTAAGCGCCTGCTCGCCGGCCCATAAAAGATCGGGCATGGTAACGCCATCGAGATAGACCAGCTGGTGCGCCGACAAACCATGCGCCGCCAAAGCCGGTGCATAAGGCTGGCCACCATCGCGCACGGCGGCGTGGGTTTGGCCATAAAGCAGCACATCGTCCGCTTCGCCGTTTTGTAAAAACCGCGCTGCCAGCCGGTGTGCGAAACCCAGAACCGCCGCCATATCAGCGGCGCTTTCCGCGGCAATCTCATGCACTCCGCCGCTCGGCAGACCGGCTTGTTCAACATGCGCGGTGAAATAAGCGTCAATCTCGCCAAAACCGGTGGTGATACAAGCGCCGCGCTGCAGCACCGGTTCGTGCTGCATCACCAGCTTTTGCAAGCGTTTCAGCTTGTGCTGCTGTTGGGCGTCCTTCGCCTGTTTGGGCAGAGCGTTTTGCATCTCTCCGAGCATCTCTTTTGCATTATTTGTTCTTGTTTTGTTCTAAAATGCGAACATCCAAGAGTCAAGCGAGAACACTCAAAAGCGCTATTTTATGGTCGCGGCGCCCCAATATGTATAGCCGAGGATTTTCGGTGTGCTGGGCACATACATTTGGTCGAGATCGGTGATGCTGAAACCACCCTCTTCAATGAGACGCGGAATTTCGCGGTTCATATTGCAACCGCCGGCGATTTTACCCCAAGCGCCATTGAGGCGGTTTTGCCATTTGGCCACCGCTGCATCAGGCGCTTTGCCGTGTTCGGAGAAAATCAGCTTGCCGCCCGGCTTCAAAACGCGGCGCATATTCTGCATCGCTTTCAATGTGCCGGGAATGGTGCATAGCGTATAGGTGAGCAACACCGTATCGACGCTATTATCGTCAAGCGGGATTTCCTCGCCCGGCAGGTCGATGAACTCGACGTCAAACGGCACTTGTTCGGCCAGAGGTTTGGCACGCGCCACCATATCCGGTGCCGGTTCCAGCCCGAACACCATATCGACTTTTTTAGGGTCGTAAAATTCCAGATTGTGACCCGTGCCCATGCCGACTTCCAGCACCCGGCCTTCGCATTGCGGCACAACTTTTTCGCGCTGTTTTGAAATCGGCTTGGTGCCGCAGGCAGCGCCGATAAAACGCGGTAGAATATATTTGTCGTAAAAGCCCATAACGCTCTCCCTACTCATCTTGGGAAAGCGTGGCACAAAACCATCAAGATTTGAAGGCCGATTTAGCTGCTGACCAGCGCCGTATAATCATCCATCAGATTTTTGGATATGTCGGTCGGGGTGAATTTATACGGGCCGATTTCCGACACCGGTGTCACTTCCGCCGCGGTGCCGGTGATGAAGCATTCGGAAAAGCCTTCCATCTCCTCGGGCATTATGGCGCGCTCGACAATCTCATGGCCGCGCGCTTCGGCCAGGCCGATAACGGTGCGCCGCGTAATGCCGTCGAGAAAACAATCCGGCGTCGGCGTGTGGATGACGCCATTATCGATGAAGAAAACATTGGCACCGGTCGCCTCGGCCACCTGCCCGCGCCAGTCGAGCATCATCGCATCGGCATAGCCTTTTCTTTCGGCTTCGTGCTTGGACAGGGTGCAAATCATATACAAGCCCGCCGCTTTTGCGTGGCACGGCGCGGTGTCGGGCGATGGGCGACGATATTTGGCGAGGTCGAGGCGAATGCCTTTGAGGCGTTCCGCAGGGTCGAAATAAGACGGCCATTCCCACGCCGCAACGGCGACATTGATACGGTTTTGCTGGGCTGAGACGCCCATCATCTCGCTGCCGCGCCAAGCGACGGGGCGGATATAACCATCAGTCAGACCATTGGCTTCCAGCGTTTCAATGCAGGCCGCGTCAATTTCATCAATCGAATAAGGTAGCTCAAAGCCCAGCTCGCGGGCCGAATAAGCAAGCCGCTCTGTGTGTTCGCGCAGTTTGAAAATCGTCCCATTATAAGCGCGTTCGCCCTCAAAAACGCACGAGCCGTAATGCAGCCCATGCGTCAGCACATGCACTTTGGTCTCGGCCCATGGCGACATCTCGCAATTCATCCAGATGAACCCGTCTCGTTGGTCGAAAGCTATGCTCATTAAATATCCCCCGCGCCGTCATATTGACGCCGTATATTTCGTGCTAGGATTATCAGTGAAGATAATTTATGTCAACAACACTGACCCTTTTTGGGCCGCCCTTGAATTGAGCGCAGCATGAGTAAGGCTAAAAACAGCGATTTTAACGATGCTATTGAGCTGATGTTTTTCGCTTATCGCGATTTTATCGCCGACCCGGATGTGATTTTGGAAGCGCATGGCTTTGGCCGGGCGCATCACCGCGTCTTGCATTTCGTGGCGGGTAATCCAGGCATTTCCATTGCCGACCTGTTGGATATTCTGCGCGTTACCAAGCAAAGCCTAGCACGCGTATTGCGCGACCTTATCGATGCTGATTATATCGAGCAACGCATCGGCGCGCATGACCGCCGCAAAAGGCTGCTGCATTTGACCGCCAAAGGCTCTGCCCTGCACAGCAAGCTGATCGCGCCGCAAGAAAAACGCTTCAATCAGGTGCTGGGGGCAATTGGCCCGCAAGCTTTCGAGCAATGGAAGAAGACAATGCGGCTTGTCATCAATAGCGAAGACCGCGAAAATGTTGATAAGCTGATCGAACGGTCGCGGGATGCCCGCACCGAAACCGCTAATTGAGGACGAAGTGCAGCGCATGAGCCAGCCGGACGAAACCACACCGCATGTGCTGATTGTCGATGACGACACGCGTATCCGCGAATTGCTGCGGAAATATCTGTCGGATAATGGCTATCGCACATCGACCGCCGGTGACGCTTCCGAAGCGTATGAAAAAATGCAGGCCTTGGAATACGACCTTCTGGTGCTGGATATTATGATGCCGGGCATCACCGGATTGGAGTTCACCGAAAAACTGCGCGCCGCCCAAAACGCCGTGCCGATTTTGCTGCTCACCGCGCTGGCTGAAACCGAGCAGCGCATTGAGGGCCTCGCCATGGGGGCCGATGATTATCTGCCCAAACCGTTTGACCCGAAAGAATTACTATTGCGCGTGCAGAGCATATTGCGCCGCAGCGTCTCCGATGAGGCGGCGCTCGACCCGCCTGAAGAAGTGTCTTTTGGCGGTCATATTTTCCGCTATGAGCGCGGTGAACTGACCCGCGACGGGGCGCGCATCACCCTTACGACGCGCGAGATTGAAGTGCTGCGTTGCCTGACACAATCGCCCGGGCGCATTGTGACGCGCGCCGAACTGGCCGATGGCGAGGATATTTCCGAGCGCGCCATTGATGTGCAAATCAACCGCCTACGGCGCAAAATCGAGGCTGACCCGCGCGACCCGATTTATCTGCAAACCGTGCGCGGTGCCGGTTATGTGCTGAGGACGGATTAAACCATGTGGTTCTCGCCTGCCGCCTTTTTAAAAACCTATATGCCGACCGGACTGTTTCCGCGTTCGCTGCTGATTATCGTCATGCCGGTGGTGGTGACGCAAATTGTCGTGGCTTTCGTGTTTATGGAACGCCATTGGTCCACCGTCACCCAGCGCCTGTCGCGCGCCGTGGTGTCGGATATTTCTATGCTTGTCGATTTGCGGATGCGCGAGCAAGGCGGCGATGACGAATTGCTCAGCCAAATGGCCGGTGATGCGTTTTCCATGTCGGTCGCCTTCCTGCCCGGCGAAAGTCTGCCCAGTGCCAAAGAGACGCCGATTGTCGCGCTTTTGCACCAGTCGCTATCGCGCGAGCTGTCGCAGCAGGTCGGGCGTCCTTTCTGGATAGACACCCAGACTTACGATAATTACGTCGATATTCGCGTGCTGCTGCCCGGCGAAGTGATGCGGGTGCTGGCGCAAAGAAAACGTGTTTACGCCACCAACACACATATTTTCATGATTTGGATGGTAGGCACATCGGTCATTTTGCTGATGGTGTCGGGGGTGTTTCTACGCAATCAAATCCGGCCGATTCAGCGTCTCGCCGAAGCGGCGGAGGAATTCGGCAAAGGCCGGGATATGCCCAATTTCCGTCCCGCCGGAGCGACCGAGGTGCGAAGTGCCGCTGCCTCTTTCATCGAAATGCGCGACCGCATTGAGCGGCAGATCGAGCAACGCACCACCATGCTGGCCGGGGTGAGCCATGACTTGCGTACCCCCCTGACGCGATTGAAGCTGCAATTGGCAATGCTGCCCGAGGGGCCGGAGATTGAGGAGCTGAACACCGATATTTCCGAAATGGAAGATATGCTGGATGATTATCTGGCCTTCGCCCGTGGTTATCAGGGCGAGACGGCGAGCGAGTCGGCGCTGGAGCCGTTCCTCAAGCAAATCCACCACGACGCCGAGCGACGCTGGCCGAATGTGCAAATTCGCCTGACCGATACGCTGGCGCACGCCGTCTCGATCAAGCCCAATGCGTTCCGCCGCTGCCTCAATAATCTGGTCAATAATGCCTGCAATCATGCCGAGCTGGTTCATTTGGCCGCCAAGATTAACGAGGCCGAAGACACCGTGACCATCTCGGTCGATGATAATGGCGTCGGTATTCCTGATAATAAGCTGGAAGAGGTGTTCCGCCCGTTCTACCGCCTCGATGATGCGCGCAACGCGCAAACCGGCGGCACCGGCCTTGGCCTCGCCATTGCGCGCGATGTGGCGCGCGGCCATGGCGGCGATATCGTGCTGTCGCGCAGCGCGCTGGGCGGCTTGCGGGCCGAGATTACGCTTCCTGTTTAATCTGGCTGTTTAATCTGGCAATTCAGGGCTTATTCATCGAGATTGCTGTTGCGGTCTTTTTCTTCGCCGCGTTTTGATAATTCACCGGCCCGCGCGGCCGCCGCTTGCGTGGCGCGGCGCATCAGGTCAACCAATGCGCCATTGTCGCCAATCAATACATCCAAGGCTGCTTCCGTGGTGCCGCCGGGCGAAGTGACATTAACGCGCAATTGTAACGGGTCGCTATCGTCATGGCCCTCTTGCGGCTTTAGCATGGCCGCCGCGCCGATGACGGTTTGTTGCGCCAGCCGCTTGGCCAGTGCTTCTCCAAGGCCAAGATTGACGCCCGCCGCAGCCAGTGCCTCGGTCATGTGGAAGATATAAGCCGGGCCGGAACCGGAGATGGCGGTTACCGCATCAATGGCTTTTTCGCTATCCAGCCAAACCGTTTGCCCGACCGCGCCGAGCAAGGCTTCGGCCACTTGCTTTTGGCTGTCTTGTGTGCCGGTTGAGGCATAGAGCGCGGTTATCCCCTCACCAATCGCCGCCGGTGTGTTGGGCATGGTGCGGACAAAGCTCGCTTCCCCGCCCATAAGATCAGACATGGTGTTGACGGCAACCCCGGCCATGAGCGAGACGACCAGCGTCTCCGGCGTCGCCAGCAATGCCAAGGACGGCAATGCCTCGACGGCGAGCTGCGGCTTAATCGCCAAAATAATGATATCGGGCTTGGCCGCCGCCAGCGCGTCTTCGTCGGGGTTTAGCTGCACGCCCAAGCCTTGCAATGCGCTGCCGGGGTTCGGCTCTTGCACATAAAACCGGTCGGCATCGAGACCGGCACCAAGCCAGCCTTGCAATAAAGCCGTGCCCATTTTGCCGCAGCCGACAAGCAGCAACGACTGGCCATCAAGCAATTCGGGGAGGGGCTTAGGCATCACCGCGGGTTTCAAAAAGGCTGCTCTCAAGCGCCTGTTGCGGCGAATGACCGGCCCAGATGAGGAATTGGAAAGCCGGAAAAAAGCGCTCGCAGGTCTCCAGCGCATGATTGATAAGCTCTTCGCACTGGCCTTCCGACAGGCCCTGCCCGCTGACAAACATGGTGTTGCGAAACAATATAGCGCCGTCACCTGACCAGATATCAAAATGGCCGAGCCAAAGCTGCTCGTTAATCAACGCCAGCAATTCGTGCACATCATTACGCTTGCCTTTGGGCGCGCGCGTGTCGAGCACACTGGCCAGATGCAGGCCACCAAGGTCGGGCCGCCAGCTAATCGCCAGATGATAGTCGCAATGGGCGCCGGAGACACAGACATTCATATCGTCCTCGGTGCCGCGCTCGAACGGCCATTCGCGCGAAGCGGCGAGACCCTCAATCAAATCAATCGGGTGCTCGATATGCGCCTGCTGTGCGGCTGAACTCATAGGGATGCCCTCTCCTTTGTCCTCCCGACAAATGTCGGAAGCGGCTGATACAAACGAGAGTGTCTGATTCACTGAGTCGTTAAAAGGGATAAAGCCGCGCAAACTCGGCATGATGATTTTATCCACGAGCAAAATCGCTACAGCGGCAACAGCCTACCAAAAGGCGCAGCTATTTCTTCTTTTTGAGCGCCTCTAGCTCGGCTTTCAGCGCTGCATTTTCTTCACGCGCAGCGACCGCCATGGCGCGCACCACTTCAAATTCCTCGCGCGTTACCATGCCATTTTCGCTCATAATAGCGTCGAGGCGGGCGCGCATAGCTTGTTCAACTTCCTCGCGCACGCCTTGCGCGGCAATGCCCAAACCGGTGGCAAGACCGGTCAAATCGTCCAGCAATTTATCTTTGGCGTCTTTCATCTTCGACCCTCTTTGGCATGCAATGCGCCCAAATTGGCTTTGCCCGTGCTATAATGCAAGCAGATTTTGTCGCTAGAGAAAGACTGACTGTCCGATGCCTTTTCCAAATATCGACCCGATTATTTTTGAGATTGGCCCGTTTGCGCTGCGTTGGTATGCGCTGGCTTATATGGTCGGCCTGTTTGGTGGCTGGCGCTATATGGTGCTGCTGACCGAGCGCCGCGCGCTATGGCCGCAAGGCACACCGGCAACGCGGGCGCATATTGACGACTTGCTGTTATGGGTGACGCTGGGGGTGATTGTCGGTGGGCGTGTCGGCTATGTGCTGTTTTATAACGCGCCTTATTATCTCGACAATCCGGCAGCCGCGCTGGCTGTTTGGCAAGGCGGCATGGCGTTTCACGGCGGTGCGCTTGGCGTCATTCTGGCGGCGATTTATTTCGCGCGCAAACACGCCATTCCGTTGCTGTCGCTGGGCGATATGGTGGCCATCACCGTGCCCTTGGGTCTGCTCTTGGGACGGCTGGCCAATTTCATCAATGGCGAATTATGGGGCCGCGTCACCGAGGCCCCTTGGGGGGTTGTATTTCCCGATGCCGGCCCGCTGCCGCGCCATCCGAGCCAGCTTTACGAGGCGGCATTGGAAGGCGCGCTGCTGCTCATCGCGCTCAACATACTCGCCTGGCGGTTCAAAGCTTTCGGCAAACCCGGCCTGCTGACCGGCCTGTTTCTCATCGGCTATGGCACGTCGCGCTTTTTGGTTGAGATGGTGCGCGAACCCGATGCGCATATCGGCTTTATTTTCAACTTCATCACCATGGGGCAAATATTATCGCTGCCGATGATTTTGGCCGGAGCCGGTTTCGTTTACTGGGCCAATAAACAAAAATGACGCCGCTGAAAAAACGCCTGCTTGCCGAGATTGCAGCCAATGGGCCGATGCGATTGGCCGATTATATGCAGCGTGCGCTGACCGACTCCGAGCACGGCTATTACATGCAGCGCCGCCCTTTCGGCCAAAGCGGGGCCGATGGCGGCGACTTTATCACCGCGCCTGAGGTGAGCCAGATGTTTGGCGAATTGGTCGGCGCGTGGCTGGCTGATTTATGGCAGCGCATGGGGCAACCGGCACCGTTTTGTCTGGCCGAATTGGGGCCGGGGCGCGGCACGCTGATGGCCGATATTCTGCGCGCCGCGACCGTGCTACCGGCGTTTCCAGAAGCGGCGCAAGTGCACTTTGTCGAGACCAGCGCCGCCTTGCGCGCTAGCCAAAAACAAGCTGTGCCAAACGCCACATGGCACGATGATATCAGCACCCTGCCGCCGTTGCCGACGCTGATGGTGGCCAATGAGTTTTTCGACGCCCTGCCGATACAGCAATACAAAAAAACCCCCGATGGATGGGCGCCGATTGTCGTCGCCGCCGGCGATGACACATTATCGCTGAGTACTGGTGCCGCCGAAACAACACCGTTCTCGGATGCGCTGACCGCCTGTCTGCCCGAAAAAATCGCCACCGGTGCGATTGTTGAAAGCGCGCCTGCCGTCGAAGCGGCGATGCAATGCGCGGCGCAGCATATTGCGGCGCATGGCGGGGCGGCGCTGCTGATCGATTACGGCCATAGCGAACCGGCATGCGGCGACAGCTTTCAGGCGATGCGCGGACACAGCTTTGTTGACCCTTTGGCCGAGCCGGGACTGGCCGACT